>JAIPEV010000042.1 GCA_021736965.1 Halanaerobiales bacterium
GATTCCTGACGAAGATGGCGGTTATAAATATGCATTAGCAAACCAAAAGTCCAGTGCAGAAAATAAATATTGGTTAAAAAAGATGTTTAATAACTTGGTAGCCGATATTGACTTTAGTGATAATATTATACTATTAAAAACAGTTAAAGGCACTGCCGGTGGATTAGGAGAAGCATTAGATAATGCAGATTGGGAAAATATCATAGGTAGTGTAGCTGGAGATGACACCTTATTACTTATTGTTAAACCTTCTGATCAAACTGAAAAAGTTTACAAGGATTTAAAAAAAATAATGGCCTAACATGATAGGGGGGGTTTAATGTTATCTGAACTTAATATAAAAAACTTTGCTTTAATAAACACTCTAAGTATAAACTTTGAATTAGGGTTTAATGTATTAACTGGTGAAACAGGAGCTGGGAAGTCTATAATTTTAGATGCATTAGATATTTTGATGGGGGCTAGAGCATATAAAGAGGTAATTAAAAGTAATCGCAAGTCTGCTTACATAGAAGCATTATTTTATCCCAACAAAAAAGAAGATATAAAAGAGATTCTTGTTAAAAATGGTATCGAATTTAATGATGGTATGTTAGTAATATCCAGAGAAATAAATCAAGATGGCGGTAATAAAGGTAGGATCAATAATCAACTTGTCAGAATTTCTTTAATACAAGAAATTGCTCCTTATCTTATAGATATCCATGGGCAACATGAACAGCAAGGATTACTTGATGAAAACACTCATTTAAGTATTTTAGATCAGTACATAAAAGATGATATCAATGATCTTAAGGAAAAAATAGCTAACTTATTTAAAAAGATTGCTCAGATAAAAACAAAGCTATCTAGAATGGAAACAGATGATAAAGACAGAGCCCGTAAGATCGATCTCTACAAGTTCCAAATTGATGAGATAGATGATGCTAACTTGAAAATAGATGAAGATAAAGAACTACTTAAAAAATATAAAAAACTTTCTAATCTGGAAGAAATTTTTAGTCTTTCTGGTCAAATTGGTGATCTAATAAGTGGAGATAGCTTTAAGGAAGAGGGTTTTATAGATAAGATTGGTCATTACATGAAACAAATTGAAAAGTTTACAGAATATGATAATAAGCTTAAAGAGTTTTCAACTGCTTTACAGAATATATATTATGAGCTTGAGGAATTAAATTTTGGTTTAGATAACTATTTATCTAAAAATGAATTTGACCAAAATGAATTACAAGTAGTCCAAGATAGACTTGATCAGATCAATAAATTAAAAAGAAAGTATGGAGAGACAATTGAAGAGATTTTAAAGTACAGAGATCAACTTGCTGTTAAACTTGATGAATTAAGCAATCAAGAAGAATATATTAAAGAACTAAATAGTAAGTTAAAAGATATTTTAAACAAGTTTGATAAGTATGCCCAAGAACTTTCTATGATCAGAAAAAAAGAAGCCAAAAACCTTACAAAGGAAGTTGAAAATCAACTTAAGGATTTGGCAATGGATAAAGCAAGACTTAAAGTTAATTTTAACGAAGTTAAGCCTAGTGAAACAGGTATTGATCAAATTAATTTTTTGATCTCGACAAATCCTGGAGAAGATTTAAAACCTTTAACAAAGATCATCTCTGGTGGTGAACTATCTCGTATAATGTTAGCTTTTAAAAATATTATTGCAGATTTAGATCAGGTAGAAACACTTGTTTTTGACGAAGTAGATAAAGGTATAGGTGGCAAAACAGCTCAAAAAATGGCTGAAAAGTTGTTTAGGATATCACAAAAAAGGCAGATAATCTGTGTATCTCACTTGCCACAAGTTGCAAGTATGGGAGATTATCATTACTATATAAAAAAGACGATTACTAATAATAAAGAAACCGTTACAGATGTGAAAAGATTGAATAAAAAAGAAAAAATTGAAGAACTCACCAGAATGTTAGGTGGAGCTAAACTAACTGAAATAACAACAGAACATGCAAAAGAGATCTTAGACCTAGCAAAAGAAAAGAAAAAAACTATATAAAGTTGATAACTTTTGAACTGCAATATTATATTTTTTTGCTTTTAAATAAAAATTATCCCAAAAATAGAAGGAATTGTATTATATTTATTGTATATGTTAAAGTGGTGATTGCTAAATTGTAAAAAATAATATAAGGAGGAGATTATAATTAGCAACAAAAACAAAACAAGAAATGATCTAATAGTGATTGACCGAGACAAAGGATTTTGTAATGAATTAAGTAATTTATTAAAAAAAGAGGTAAAATTCGATAAGGTGAGTATGGTTCATGATGGACAAGCTGGTTTAAAAAGAATTGTAAAAGAGAAGCCTGATTATATAATTATGGACTTGATATTACCAAACCTTGATGGGATGAGCATCTTAGATGAACTAAAAGAAGAGGAACTAATCAAAGATACAAAGATAGTTATTGTAACATCATTTTTGAATAATCAGATGTTTACGATTTTAAGAGAGTATGATGTTGATTATTTTATGATTAAACCTGTAAAAGTAAAGTATGTAATTAAAAGAATAAAAGATTTATCATTGAAATATAGTTTCAATGACAAATCTGACTTTGTTAAAGAAGGGGTTGTAAATAATCAGAAAGGTAATAAGTTAAATTTAAAAATTACAAATTTATTAGATGAGTTTGGTATCCCTGCAAATATAAGGGGCTATCTTTACTTAAGAAAAGCAATATTTTTAAGCTTTAAAAATCAGGGTTTAATCACTTCTATAACAAAAAAACTTTATCCAAAAATTGCTACAATGTTTTCTACAAAACCAAGTAGGGTCGAAAGAGCAATTAGACATGCTATAAAGGTAGCCTGGGAAAGAGGTAACCAGAAAAAAATTGACCAATACTTTGGATACTGTATATCTGAAACGATTGGCAGACCGACAAATGCTCAATTTATTGCAAAGGTTTCAGATAATTTCAGATTGCAAAATGGAATGATAACAAACTGAATAAATATACAATGATGAATAAATATATTGAATAATTCCTCTAGATAATATATAATATTAGGTGAATAGATAAAATAATATTAATGGGGGAGATAAAATGGCATTTAATCTAAAAGGCAGAAGCTTATTATCATTACAGGACTTTACTAATCAAGAAATCGGATATTTATTAGAATTATCAAAAAACCTAAAGGATAAAAAGAGAGCAAAAATCAAAGGCAATGCTTTAGAAGGTAAAAATATAGCTTTGATTTTTGAAAAGCCCTCTACCAGAACTAGATGTGCTTTTTCAGTTGGAGCTAAAGATGAAGGTGGAATGCCGGAATACTTAGGAAAAAACGACATACAGCTTGGTAAAAAGGAGACTGTGGCTGATACTGCTCGTGTATTAGGTAGAATGTATGATGGTATTGAATTCAGAGGATTCAAGCATCAGACTGTAGAAATATTAGCTGAATATGCTGGAGTTCCAGTCTGGAATGGACTAACAGATCAGTTCCATCCCACTCAGATCTTAGCTGACTTATTAACAATTGAAGAAAATTTCGATAAGTTAGAAGGAATAAATCTAGTATATGTTGGGGATGGGAGAAATAATATGGCAAACTCCTTGATGTTAGGAAGTGCTATAATGGGATTAAATTATACAATAGTATCACCGAAGGAGTTATGGCCTAACAAAGATTTAGTTCAAAAAGCTAAAGGACTGACTAAAGATTCTAAGGCTGAAATTAAAATAACTGATGATCCGGTTAAGGGTGTTAAAGGTGCAGATGCAATCTATACAGATGTCTGGGTTTCTATGGGTGAAGAAGATAAGTTCACACAGCGTATAGAGATGTTAATGCCTTACCAGATTAATATGGAGATGGTAAAAAATACCGGTAATGATGATCTTATCTTTTTACATTGCTTACCAGCTTATCATAATACAGATACAATTAATGGCCAAAAGATATATAAAGAACATGGTGTAAAAGAGATGGAAGTTACTGAAGAGGTATTTGAAAGTAAGTATTCTAAGGTTTTTGATCAAGCTGAAAATAGAATGCATACCATTAAAGCTGTAATGGTTGCAACTTTGGGAAATCAATAAAATAAATGAATAGTAAGCGAATTACGATCTTTACAGGCAACTTTGGAAGTGGTAAAACTGAACTTTCTTTAAATTATGCTGCCTATCTAAAAGAAAAAAATGATAAGGTTGCAATAATAGACCTTGATGTAGTAAATCCATATTTTCGTTCCAGAGAAAAAGATCTACAAATGGGAGAAAATGAGATAGAAGTAATTTTCCCAAAAAAGTTACAGTATGCAGACTTACCAATAATAACTCCTAAACTCAATAAAGTTTTACAAAATGATAATTATTGTGGTGTTATCGATCTGGGTGGAGAAGAAGATGGAGCTACTGTTTTGGGAAGTATTGCTGATAGGGTTAAAAAAACAGACTATGAGTTAAATCTAGTAATTAATACCAAAAGACCATTTACTGATGATCTTCAAGGAATTATTAAGATGAAAGAAAAGATAAAAAAAGCTTCCCATCTAGATCTTAGTTATTTAATCTGTAATATAAATATTGGAAGTGAGACCAGTATAGAACATATAAAAGAAGGTTATCCAATAGTCAAAAAAGCTTCCAAAAAACTTAATCTACCAATAAAATTTATATCTGTAATGGAGGAATTAGCAGGGGGATTAGATAAGTTATCATATGAGGAAGATACTTTTATTATTAAAAGATACTTAAAGACCCCTTGGGAATAACTTATCTCTGGAGTGAAAAAATGAATGACAATGACAGAATAAAAGAGTTAAAAAATAAAATAAGAAAAAAGAATGTTATTATCAACTCTACACATGATGGTTTAATTTCTGTTGACCATGAAGGAAAAATTGAACTATTTAACGATGCTGCTGAAAAGATGTTTGCTTTAGATAGAAAAGAAGTACTAAATAAACAGGTTAAAAAAGTAATTCCTAATACAAGATTACACCGAGTATTAAAAGAAGGTAAAGCAGAACTAAACCAGATTCAAAACACCTTAGAGACTACAATTATCACAAACAGGGTGCCAGTAAGAGATAAGAAAAAAAATATAATTGGAGCTGTTGCAGTTTTTAGAGATATTACCGAAGTGAAAAATCTTGCTGAAGAGATTACAAACTTAAAAGAAATTCGTTTAATGTTAGAAGCAATCATCAATTCAACCCAGGATGCAATCAGTGTTGTAGATAAAGACGGTCTAGGTATTTTAATTAATCCTGCCTATACCAGATTAACCGGCCTTACTGAAGAAGATATAATAGGAAAACCTGCCAATGTAGATATAGCAGAAGGTCAAAGCATGCATTATAAAGTATTAGAGACTAAAGAACCTGTTAAAGGAGTTCGCATGAAGGTCGGGCCTAATAAAAAGGATGTAGTAGTTGATGCAGCTCCTATCATTGTAGATGGTGAACTTAAAGGAAGTGTTGCAGTAGCCCATGACATTTCAGCAATCAAAAAGTTAACCGAGGAGTTAGATCAAGCAAAACAGATCATCAGACAGATAAATGCTAAGTATTCATTTGAAGACATTGTAGGAGAAAGCGATAAGATGAGGTCTGTAATTAATCAGGCTGAAAGGGCTTCAAAGACACCAATTACTGTACTTTTAAGAGGAGAAAGTGGAACCGGGAAAGAGCTTTTTGCCCACGCCATACATAATAATAGTTCAAGAAAAAATAATAAATTCGTTAGGGTAAACTGTTCGGCTCTCGCAGATAATATTTTAGAAAGTGAACTTTTTGGATATACAGAAGGGGCTTTTACAGGAGCTAAAAAAGGTGGTAAAAAAGGACTTTTTGAAGAAGCAGATCAGGGGACAATATTTTTAGATGAGATTGGTAAAATAAGTTTTAAACTTCAATCTAAATTACTAAGGGTTATACAGGAAAAAGAAATTTTACGAGTTGGCGGAACAAGACCAATTGATATTGATGTAAGAATAATTGTAGCTACAAATATCGATCTTGAAAAAGCAATAAGAAAAGAAAATTTCCGTGAAGATCTTTATTATAGATTAAATGTCTTCCCGATCTTTATCCCATCTTTAAGAGAACGAAAAGAAGATATACCATTTTTAATTCATCATATAATTAATAAATTTAATCAAGAATATGGTAGATCTGTTAAGGGTTGCTCAAAAGAGGCCATCCATTATTTAAAAAGGTATGATTGGCCCGGAAACGTTCGTGAATTAGAAAATATTATTGGTCGAGCAATGATCAACATCGGTCTAAATGATGAGCTGATAAAAATTGAACATATCCCAGAAGTGACTGAAGATAGTAAAGATGGGAAAAACAAAGAGGTATCTAGTGATCTTTATTCTATAGATGAAAAGTCATTAAAAGAGATTGTAAATAAGACTGAAAAAGATGTTATAAAAAAGGTGTTAAAAGAAACGAATGGAAATAGAAAAGAGGCTGCTAAAAAGTTAGATATTGCGATTAGAAGCCTTTATTATAAAATAGATAAATATAATTTAAAGTAAAACATGCAAATCCATGCCTGCAAAAACATGCAGGCATGTTCTATTTTGCAGTTGTGAAAAAACAAACTAATAACTACTAAAAGGACATATATTCTCTTGACTTAGCGGAGTATATGTCTTATTAATTTCAATTAAGTTTCTAAGTTAAAGATGGAATAAAATATGCACTATATATATTATGGTTATAATAACTTCAAAGGGGGATTACTTGATGGAACTATTTAAAGAAATGGAAAAACACGGACATGAGCAGATTATGTTTCTGCAGGACAACAAAGTGGGTCTAAAAGCGATAATTGCAATTCATAATACTGTATTAGGTCCCAGCCTTGGTGGCTGTAGAATGTGGGACTATGAGAAAGAAGAAGATATGATAATTGATGCACTTCGCCTTTCAAAAGGAATGACCTATAAGTCAGGCATTTCAAATGAAGACTATGGTGGAGGAAAGACTGTAATCTGGGGAGATCCTAATAAAGACAAAAGTGAGGGAATATTTAGAGCCCTGGGTAAGTTTATTAACACTTTAAATGGTCGTTATTCTACAGGAACTGATGTTGGAACAACATATGATGACTTTGTGATCTTAAGAAAAGAAACTCCATTTGTAGGTGCTTTACCCAAAGAGTTCGGTGGTAGTGGAGATTCCTCGATAGCGACTTCATATGGTGTTTTTCATGGAATAAAGGCCTCTTGTAAGTATAAATACGGTAGTGATGATTTAGATGGTCTTAAGGTGGCTGTACAGGGTTTAGGCAAGGTTGGTTCAAAACTTACAAAAAGATTAATTGAAGCTGGATGTGAAGTCTATGCTACAGATATTAATCAAGAGTATATAGAAACTGGTAAAGAACTTGGTGCAAAAATTGTGAAACCAGATCAAATATATGATGTAAAATGTGATATTTTTTCACCAAACGCTTTAGGATCAGTAATAAATGATCAAACTATTGAAAGGCTTAGTTGTGATATTATTGCAGGGGCAGCTAATAATGTTCTTGAAAGACATCAACTTGCAGATATCTTAAAAGATAAAGATATACTTTATGCTCCAGACTATGTAATTAATGCTGGTGGATTAATCCAGGTTGCCGATGAATTAGGAGTTGGAGGATATAATGAAGAAAGAACAATGAAAAAATGTGAAGGTATTTATGACAAGTTATTACAGATATTTAAAATTGCAGAACAAAAGGGAATTACAACCGTAGATGCGGCAGATCATATTGTTGAAGAAAGAATTGCTATGATGAAAGCAATTCATAATATAAGGGGGTAAGTAATTTGATAGAAAATATTAAGGAATTAATCATAAAGGCTAAAAAGTCTAAACCCCTGAAATTGGCAGTAGTTGCTGCTGAAGATGAGACAGTTGTAAATAGTATAAAAAAAGCTGCTAAGTCTAAGATTATTGAACCGATATTGATTGGAGACCAAAAAAAGATCAGAAATATTGTCACTGAAAAAGGCTTAAAAGAAAAGGTCAGTATTGTCAAGACAGATTCAAAACAAGAATCTGCTCAAAAAGCTATGGAACTTATCCAAGACAATAAAGCTGATTTTCCGATGAAAGGTTTAATTAGTACAAGTATAATTTTAAAAGCACTTCTTGATAAAAAATATGGTTTAAGAGGGAACAATATATTAAGTCTAGTTACTTTAATCTATTTAGAAAAAGAAAAGAGATTTGTTATCTTAACAGATGGTGGTATGAATATAAAGCCCTCTTTAGATCAAAAGACTGATTTGATAAAAAATGCTGTTTTAATGGCAAATTCTTTAGGTATTAAAAAACCAAAAGTAGCTGTTTTAGCAGCTGTTGAATCAGTGAATCCTGCTATGGAGGCTACCCTTGAAGCAGCTCAACTGTCAAAAATGGGTGATCGAGGTCAGTTAGGTGATATTATTGTAGATGGCCCACTAGCCTTTGATAATGCAGTAAGTAAAAAAGCTGCTAGACATAAAGGAATTAAAAGCCCTGTAGCTGGAGAGGCTGATATACTTTTAGTCCCTGATATTGAAGCAGGTAATATCTTATATAAGTCACTGGTATTTTATGGTGAACAGCCATCAGCAAGTGTCATTTTAGGTGCTAAAGTACCTCTAGTAATAACTTCTAGGGCTGATAGTTCTGAGACTAAGTTAAACTCTATAGCTTTAGGTAAGTTATTGACAGAGAAATAAAAATATAAATTGGGAGGAATTATAAAATGGAAGAGCTTTTTAAAAGACTAGAAATTGATGACTACGAACAGGTCGTTTTTAACTATGATGAAGCTTCAGGGTTAAAAGCTATTATTGCTATACATGACACTACCTTAGGTCCAGCTTTAGGTGGTACAAGAATCTGGGACTATGAATCTGAAGAAGAAGCTTTAAATGATGTGTTAAGACTATCAAAAGGTATGACATATAAATCTGCAGCTGCTGGTTTAAATCTAGGTGGAGGTAAGGCAGTAATTATTGGTAAACCTGATCAAATTAAAAGTGAAGAGTTATGGAGGGCATATGGACGCTTTATCCAAAGTCTGAATGGGCGTTATATTACAGCAGAAGATGTTAATACCTCAGTTGAAGATATGCATATTGTTGCTGAAGAGACAGACTATGTAACAGGCTTACCTTCAACTAGTGGTGATCCTTCTCCAGTAACTGCTTTGGGTGTTTACCATGGAATAAGAGCTGCTGCTGACGAGGCTTATGGTACTTCGAGCTTAAAAAATAAGGTTGTCGCAGTTCAGGGTGTAGGACATGTCGGTTATCATCTTGTTAAACATCTCAAAGAAGCTGGGGCAGAAGTGATTGTTACAGATATTAAACAAGAAAATATCGATAAAGTTGTAGAAGACTTTGGAGTTAAAGTAGTAGAACCTGGTAAGATTTACAGTGTTAAATCTGATATCTTTGCACCCTGTGCTTTAGGTGCTGTGATCAATGATGATACAATTCCTCAGCTAAAATGTGATATAATAGCAGGGGCTGCAAATAATGTATTAGAAGAAGAAGAAAGACATGGTGATCTACTAAAAGAAAAAGGCATAATTTATGCTCCTGACTATGTTATCAATGCCGGTGGAGTTATTAATGTTTATGATGAACTGATCGGATATGACAGAGAAAGGGCTTTAAAAAGAGCAAAGAATATATATAATAATATCAAAAAAGTATTTAAAATAAGTAAACGAGATAAAATCCCCACATATGAAGCAGCTGATATTATGGCAGAAGAAAGAATTGAAAAAATAGGGGAAGTTAGAAGAAACTTTATCCCCCGATAGGAGTGACATAATGGAAATGTTAATCCTCACAATTAATCCTGGATCTTCTTCCACAAAATTAGGGTTATACAATAGGACTACAGAGCTTAAAAAGATGAATGTTTATCATGATTTAAATCAATTAAAGAAGTTTAATAAAGTAGGAGATCAACTAAAGTTTAGATATAACTATATATTAGACTTTTTAAAAGAACAGGATATTGATTTTGATAAGATCTCGGCAGTTGTAGGAAGAGGTGGTCTTTTAAAACCTATAGATGGAGGCACCTATCTTGTCAATGACAAGATGAAAGAAGATTTAAAAAGTGGTAAAAGAGGTGATCATGCAAGTAACTTAGGCGGACTTTTAGCTGATCTTTTTGCTAAAAAAGCTGACTGCCCCTCTTTTATAGTTGATCCTGTTGTTGTTGATGAAATGACAGATGTAGCAAAAATATCTGGGATACCTGATATTCAAAGAAAGAGTATCTTACATGCTTTAAATCAAAAAGCAGTTGCCAGAAAATATGCTGAGTTTGTAAATAAGGAGTATGAAAAGATAAATTTAATAGTTGCTCATCTTGGTGGTGGAATATCGGTGGGTGCTCATCGGAAAGGTAAAATAATTGATGTTAATAATGCTTTAAGTGGTGATGGCCCTTTCAGTCCTAATAGAAGTGGTGGTCTACCAAGTTTTGACCTATTAAAGATCTGTTTTTCAAAAAAATACTCTAAAGATGAACTTGAAAAAAAGCTTGTAGGTAAAGGAGGAGTTGTAGCTTACCTTAAGACCAGTAATATGATTGAGGTAGAAAATATGATTGATAAAGGTGATGATAAGGCAAAACTTATCTTTGAAGCGATGGCTTACCAGGTTGCAAAGGAAATTGGTAGTATGGCTGCAGTTTTAAAAGGGAACTTTGAAGCTATAATACTAACCGGTGGAATTGCTTACTCTGATCGATTTGTCCATCTGATTAAAAATCAAGTTAAATCATTTGCTCCTGTAAAAGTATTTGCAGGAGAAGAAGAACTGGAAGCTCTTGCAGCTGGAGCATATAGAGTACTTGCCGGAATTGAGAAAGCGAAGAAATATTAAGGGAGGGTGTCTGGATGGAAAAACAGAAATCAGTAGTATTTGATTTTGAGCGTTGTAAAGGCTGTGAACTATGTACAGCTGTTTGTCCCGTTAATATAATAAGTATGTCAGAGGAGATTAACAGCCAGGGATACCACTATGCAGAAGTCAAAGAACAGGATCAATGTATCAGTTGTGCAATGTGTGCAACAATGTGTCCCGATGTTGTAATTAAGGTGTATAAAGAATAAAAAAGGGGGATTATATATATGGGTGATAAGATTTTAATGAAGGGGAATGAGGCGATAGCTGAAGCAGCAATTAGAGCTGGTTGTAGATACTTTTTTGGTTATCCAATAACTCCCCAGAGTGAATTACCAGCATATCTTGCCAGAAAATTTCCTGAAGTAGGCGGAGTTTTCCTTCAGGCTGAAAGTGAAGTTGCTGCCAGTAATATGATCTATGGAGCATCTGGAGCTGGAGCAAGAGTATTAACCTCATCTTCAAGTCCAGGAATTAGCTTAAAAGCAGAAGGTATCTCCTATTTAGCAGGGGCTGAACTACCGGCTGTAATTATTAATATTATGCGCGGAGGCCCTGGATTAGGTTCAATTCAA
>JAIPEV010000043.1 GCA_021736965.1 Halanaerobiales bacterium
ACAGAAGAGTTTAAAAGCAATATTATTAAAGGGCTTAAATACATGATTGGAAGCGAAGGTCCTTATCTCTTTCACTGTACAGAAGGAAAAGATAGAGCTGGCTTTATGGGTGCTCTTTTAGGAGCCTTGATGAATGCATCTAAACAAGAGATAATAGACGACTATATGCAAAGTTATATCAACTACTATGGAGTTGAAAAGGGGACAGATAAATATGAATTAATTACTGAAGATGTTCTAACAATGCTTAATGTTATCACAGGCAATGAAGACTTAGAGGAAACAGATCTATCTAAAGGGGCTGAATCTTATCTACGCACAGGTGGAATGACAGCTGATGAAATAGAAATGCTAAAAGAAATACTTTCTACATCAATAAAAAAAGAAAAGGCAGCTTAACTTTAAATTTATAAGTTAGTTTAAATGTTAATACGTATAATTTTAATTATTTATAACTGTTCTTTAACTAATTCAAAAATATAATCTGATTAAATAAAATTGGATTTTTAAAGTTAAGATATAACAAATAGGGCATGGGATTTCCAGCCCTATTTGTTTGTTTTATATACTTATGGATCGTTAAAATGATTATAACTTCTAATAGAAGAGGCAGAGAATATTTTAAGTGTAAATCAATAGATTATATTCACATATATTTATAAGGAGATAATTTCTTAAAGGAGAGTTTTGTGTTGAGAAATATAAAAATATTTTTATTTCTTTTACTATTACCAAATTGTAGCCGAGAAAGCTTAACTGCGGTAAGGAATCGGATACTTAAATTTCAATCACCTTGGTAATTATACATATATTTGTAAAAATGGTCATATATGTTTAACCCTTCAATGCTATGATGGAGAAGGTAACTTATCAAAAAGATATTTTTGTGATAAAAAACTTTCAAAGTACTAAGTATTCATTTCTCTTTTTAAATATCATTTTATTTGGGTCTCTAAATACAGCAAACATATCCTAAAAAATAAAATTAATTTTAGATATCATTAATCTTATTTTCAGAATCTATCCGAAATTATATTAAAAATTAAAGGTGATAGATTTGCAAAAGTCTTTTGTTTTAGAGTTGTTCAAACCAACTAAAGGAAAATATATTCTTTAATAATTTTGCAAAACCATTTAAAAATTTTCAAACTATTGTTTGCAAATTTAAAGTAGGTAAAATTAAGTTAAGCTCAGCTGACTTTAAAGAGATAGGTTTACCTACTGTTTGTATAAAAATAAGAACATTAGAGAAATTAAAGCATTTTATAAGTTGTTTTTTTAAAAAAAAGAGATCAATCGTAAATTCGACAATGTTAACCAAGCAGCTTTTATCCATAAAAAGTGTAGCCTATTAAGAATAGAAAATAATTGAAAAAGTAAAAATAATTTAATTATTTTTTAAAATAGTTATATGTCCTAGAGTTTGTATAAGGATATTTGATCTAATAGAAAATCTCTATTTGATCTTTCTTAGTATTGTTGGTAAGAAAGAAAGACTTAAAAACACTCCCGAAATCATTGAGACCCACATTAAAGTTGATACATATAGATGGATTCTCAAAGGAGACATTAGTAATGCACTTAATCCTATTGCTAGGCCAAAGGCATTTGCCATTATTGGTCTGGAGGTATAATCATAAGCTTTATTAACAGCTTCTTTACTATTTAATCCCTGTTTTTTAAAATTCATCCAGACTGATGTAAAATGTACTGCATAATCAATTCCTACTCCAATTGTAATGCTGAATATTGTAGCTGTAAATAGATTTAACGAGATATTACTTAAACCCAAAAAACCAAATAGAATAAATACAGTAAATCCTATTGGAAGTATAGAGATAAATGATGGTGTAATCTTTTTTAAAGAAATTAATAACAAGAAAAATACTAAAACAAAAGCTAAGAGTAATGTATTTTTTTGATTATCTAGCATATTTTGATTTAAATCATGCATTAAATACTGTACGCCGGTTAAGTTTATATCAATTTCATTCAGCTCTTTTTTTTGATTTGTTATGTAGTTTGTAATATTTTCTAAGGTACTATTTTTTAAGTCTTTTGGAAATATTAATACTCTTGTATAGTTTTTATTTTGATTTATAAACTGTTGTGTCGGATTGTAACTACTTTCAGAAAAAGCCATTTGATTTATCAAATTAATCCTTGACATGTCAGGATATTCTATTATTTCAGTATTCATCAAGTTACTATATATAGTAGAGTATATATCATAAACACTCATAGTTTTACTTGCCAAATTTCTATTTTCAAGTTCTTTTTGCAACTGCATAATTAATTTGGCATATTCTTTATTTAGAGAATTTTCTTCTGTATTTACTAATAAGTAAAGTGGAAGACTTCCACCGGTAATTTCTTTAATCTTTTCAAAACTTTTATGAACGCTAGTAAAGTTTCTATATACCATCGGCATATTAAACTCTGTATTTATCTGTAGCAAGCCTAAAGAACTAATAAATATTAAAACTACTAAAATTATAATGCTTGGTTTACCCCACAGTTTTTTAATTGAGGAAGTAAATAATTTTTTATTTTTAACTTTATAATTAATCTTAATATCTCCAGTAAGAATTAGAGGTAGAACAAACCATGTTGCAACACCTGCTAAAAATATACCCAGTGATGCAAATAGAGCTAAATCATAGATAGCCTGAGTATTCATTATTAGAAGGGATAAAAATCCTGCAATAGAAGTTACTGTAGTAATTATCATTGGCATACCTATCATTTTTAAAGTTGTAATAATACTTTCAATTTTATTTTTACCTTCTAATAGTGATTCTTGAAAATGGGAAATGAAATGTAGACCATCAGCACTACCTATAACTATTGTAAATATCGGTGCTAAAACAGTTATTATTGATACCTCTAAACCTGACCATCCCAATATGCCTAAGGTCCAAAGTGATGCAATACCAGCTGGTAGTACTGAAAAGAAAGTAGCTTTAAAGTTACCCATTTGGGTTTTAAAAACAAATAGGATGAGAATTAATGCAGTGGGAGGAATCAAAAGTAAAATAAATAGTATATAGTCGATAATTTTTTGTTGCATATAAAGGTTACCAGTAGCATAGTATTCAATATTATTATCTTTTAAGTATGTTTCTATTTGGTTTAAATCCTTATTACCAAAATTATTAGTTGTGAAAAGAGAAAAAGAAGCATATAGTTTTTCTTTATCGTTAAAAATACTAGATAAACTTCCTAGTCCATTAATATGTTCTTTAACTAAGCTAATATTTTCTTCAGTGATATTATCAAGATTAACTGTTCGTCTTCCGGCCGGTATTTTTTTTGGAGTGGGTCCATTAACATATTTTATGTTTTCTTTTGATTCTAAAAATGACTGAAAAGAACGAAACTTATTTAAGTTATTAATGTTAATATTTGATTCATTACTTTTAATTAAATATGTTATTTGTTCAGAGTTAGCAAACATATTATTCATTTTATCAAGTGTTTCTTTATATGCTGATTTTTTTGGCATAAATATATTAAAATCAGGATTTATATTAATTTTGAATAAGCCAATAATAGATAGTATATTAACTAAGACAAACAATACTAATAATTTTTTTCGATTATTTTTCATAAAATTTACATATTTTTTCATTGAGCAAGCCTCCTAAAAATTAATAAAATAAATTTAATTATCCAATGATATATTCATATTATTAAGATCACCTATTTTTTTGTTTGTAAATTTATAGATGATTATTATTGCAATAATAATTTTTAAAACTGTTGATATGCTATCAGCATTGGGAGTTAAGACAAAAGTTTCACCACTAAGATTCCCTATGTAATGAAAAAGGATGACTGCTAAAATACTACCATTAGTTTTAATATAGATCAGACCATAAATTACAGTGATAGATAAAACTCCTAACATAAAATTCCAAAAAGGCACAGTAAATAAACCTAATTTATTTTGATAGGTATCTACGATAAAGAATAGAGGGATATGCCAGATTGCCCACATAAAACCTAAATATAGAACAGATTTATTAAAACTTAATTTTTGCAATAGTTCTAACAAAGCTACTCCCCGCCAGGCTAATTCTTCATGAATGGGTCCAAAAAATAGAAGGATAATAGCATAGCCAATTGTCATCTCTTTTGAAATATAAAACTGGAATTGATTTGTTGTGAGAATAGAGTCGATTAATGATCCAGCCAGTCTTATCAAAATAGGAAATGTAATTATTACAATTAACCATGTGAAAGAAATTTTTTTAAAATCAATTATACTCTTTAGATAATATTGTTTTTCTTTTTTATCGTAATAATAATAAAGCATGAATAAAACTGCAAATAAGGGGCTTAACATACTACCATATATTATTATTTTGCTTAATGAATTATTAATATAAAATGAATTTTCTATTAACATTAAAAGAATGGTCACAATATAAGGTAACCCATGTGATATTAAGAAAAAATATTTAATCCTTTTGTTATTTTCTTTAGTATTATTCATTTGATACTAGCTCCTCTCAATATTTTTTTATTTTCAAAAACTTATCCCATCAAATATTATATTTGAGATTAGTGTTGCTTGTTTATTACTATCTAGATTAATGTTGTCTTCTAAAATATTTTCAAACAAAATAGTAAAAAAGATCATACCAAATAATGTCTTTCTAAACATATATCCATCAATTTCTTCTTTGAGAGTACATTTATTTTTGATTTGCTTAAAGAGACCATCAGATATTTTGACCATTTTAGACCAAATTTCTTCTTTAAAGTAATTTTGCACTTTTTTATTAATAAGCATCTCTTGAAATATTACTTTTAATTCATTTTTATGTTCATCAAAAAAATTAAATCTTTCCTCTAACAAAGTTTTTAAGATAATTTCTGGATTTTTACTTTTATTTTTGTTTATTATTTCAGAAAGTTTCTTTTCAGAAGAACTTTTAAAAAGTTTTTCCATTGTTTGTATAACAATGGTTTTTAAAAGTTTATCTTTGCTTTTATAATATTTAAAGATTGTTGCTTCAGAAACATCTGCCTGTTCAGCTATTTCTCTAGTGGAAGTTGAAGCATAACCTCTTTTTGCTATTAAATTTATAGTTACAGTTAGGATCTTTTGTTTTGTCTTTTCAGATTTTTTCATAAAAAACACTCCCTCTTAAAAGTGAGTAATTACTTACTATATTTTAAATCAATAAACTTTTTTTGTCAAATTTAAGAGTCTTTTCTTTATATAGATTAATTTCTTAATTTCATAACGGTTTATTATATTTTCGAAAGTATGTACTAAAAAATATAATGTAATATCCTTCATAGAATTAGCAGTGAAGCTGATGGTATTGTTTTAATAAAAAAATATGACCAACTATATTAAAAAAAGTCTTATTAAGTAGAAACTAAAACAATATCTCAAAATAATTTAAAACTATTTTAGAAGTTAAAATTGCAAATAATCGTTACATTTAAGAAAAATAATAGTATATTATTAAGCGAATTTACTTTATAATTAAAATAAATTGAATAAGTAAATTTGGTTAAAGTTGAATTATTTGATAATATAATTTTAAGAATCTAAAAAAATGGTTTTATTATTATAATTATGATTTAGCTATCAGTTGATAAAGATAGATGTATCATAATTATCATAGAATTAGTAGAAACTTTAAATGGTTTCTAATCATAAAGGAGAGAGATAGATGTATAAATTTAAAGGAGTAATTCCAGCAATGGTAACACCGTTTAAAGAAAATAGAAGTATTGATGAAGAGGGAGTTCAAACTCTAGTTAAAAAACTTTCAAAGCAAGGATGTCATGGTCTTCTAATCGGAGGGAGTACAGGGGAATATACTTTAATGAGTATTGAAGAAAGAAAAAGGATATTTGAACTTGCCGTTAAAGCAGCTAAAGACGAGCAGGTTGCAATTATAGCTAATACTGGCTGTCATGCTACTGAACATACAATTGAATTATCTCAGTTCGCTCAAAAAGTAGGTGTTGATGCAGTAATGATCTTACCTACATATTATCTAAAGACTACAAAAGAAGGTATAATAAAACATTATAAAGATATTTCTAAAAAATTGGATATACCAATCACAATCTATCACTATCCGGAAGCCACCAATGTATTATTAACACCTGAAGAGATAGTTAAACTAAGTGAAATTGAAAATATAATAGGGATTAAAAACACAGCTCCTATGCAGCACACAAGCAAACTTTTATACCTCACAAAAGATATGGATAACTTCGATGTATTAACAGGTTATGAACATCTATTTTTAGCAACTCTCGCTTGTGGGGGAAGTGGAGTTATTGGTATTGTTAATAATATTGCAGCAAAAGAACTTGTTGAAATGTATAACTTTATTCAAGAAGGAAATATTAATAGAGCTATTGAAGTAAATAATAGTCTTGTCAAATTATATGGATTAATGGAAGAAGAACCCTGTCCTGGTCCTGTTAAAGCAGCATTAGATATGATGGGATTACCTGCGGGACCAAGTAGACTTCCAATTGTACCCGTGTCAGAAAAAATGAAGAAAAATCTGGAAATAGAATTAAGAAAACTTGGTAAAATATAGTTTTAATAAAACATTTGGTTATTTTATAAAAGAGGGTATTTTTAATAATAACTGTTTATCTTTTGATTTATTAAAAAAAATTTAGTTTTATATTTTTTAACAGTAAAAAAATATACAGATAACTGATTAATCATATTTAAAAAGAGAATTAAGCTTTCTATATTAATATTTTTTTGACTTTTTATTTTCCATATGGTTTTAATATTAAAAGATAAAAACTTTAAATGAATTTAAATTAGATAAATATAAGTTGATCTGGGGAGGTGAAAATTATGAGGTTTAAAAGAGTATTTAACACTATAAGCACCCACACTGCTGGACAACCTACTAAAACAATAGTTGGGGGTATCCCTTATGTACCGGGGAGTAGTATGGAAGAGAAGATGGAATATTTAAAAAATAATGAGGATTGGATCAGGAAAGCCTTAATGTATGAACCTCGCGGCAATAATGTTATGTCAGGTGTAATATTAACTGAGCCATGTAATCATGAAGCTGATATAGGAGTTATTTTTATTGAAGTCGGTGGTTATCTTCCAATGTGTGGCCATGATACGATAGGAGTAGCAACTGCCTTAATAGAAAGTGGTATAATTGAACCTGTTGAACCTGTGACAAAAATAACCCTTGATACCCCAGCAGGTTTAGTTAAAGTTAAGGTGAATGTAAAAGATAATGTTGCTCGCGAAGTTAGCTTTACGAACATACCATCTTTTTTATTTCTAAAACAAAAAAAGATAAAGGTTAAAAAAATGAACACAATAACAGTAGATATCGCATATGGAGGGAACTTTTATATCATTGTAGATGAATCAGATTTGGGTGAAAAGTTAATTCCGGAGTGTTCAAATAAGATCATTGAAAAAGCAAATATAATTAAATCTGCTGTAAATAAAAAGCTAAATATATACCACCCAGAAAAAGAATTCATTAATGAATCTACACATGTAATGGTTACTGGTAAACCTTTAACTGATAAAGGGGACACAAAAAATGTTGTAGTAATCCCTCCAGGTTCCATTGATCGTTCACCCTGTGGTACAGGGACCTCTGCAAAGTTGGCCTGGTTACATGCTAATAATAGGTTAGATATAAATCAAGAATTAAACTTTGAAAGTATTATTAATACTTATTTTATAGGAAGCATAAAAAATGTTACTAAGGTTGGAGAGTTTCAAGCAGTTATTCCTAAAATAACAGGTCGTGCCTATGTAACAGGAATGAATCAATGGGTTATTGATCCAGAAGATCCGATTCGTGAAGGTTTTTTGCTAGGTAGAAAAACTGATTAATTTAAGGAGGGAATGCTGTGGCTAAAAGAATTAATAAACATCCTATCCTGGGTGAAAGAAAACCAAAAGAAGAAGTTGAAATAGTATTTAATGGGAAGAAAATTAAGGCTGAAAAGGGCGAAATGATAGCTGCAGCCTTACAAGCTAATGGAATCAGAATTCACAGATATACAATAAAAAACAAAGAGCCTCGCGGGGTTTTTTGTGGTATTGGTCAGTGTACGGACTGTGCTATGGAGGTAAATGGGAGACCGAATGTTAGAACCTGTGTAACTCCAGTTCAAGACGGTATGATTGTCAACACTCAATATGGTTTAAATAGAAATGGTGATAATATTGATTAAAAAAGAAATGGTAGTAATAGGAGCAGGACCTGCTGGATTGTCATCTGCTATAGAAGCTGCTAAAGAAGGGGTTGAGGTTCTTTTAGTTGATGAAAATCTTAAGGCTGGAGGACAGCTTTTTAAGCAAATACATAAATTTTTTGGTTCTAGTGACCACCGTGCTGGTCTTAGAGGAATAAATATTGGAAAAGAACTAATTAATGAATCGAGACAACTTGGAGTTGATATCTGGTTAAATAGTATTGTTATAGGAATATTTGATAACAAACAAGTATTAATAAAACAGAATATAGATGGAAAAGAAAATTTAAAAACAGTACAGGCAGATAAAATAGTTATTGCTACAGGAGCTTCTGAGAAGGTTATTAATTTTAAAAATTGGACTCTTCCTGGAGTAATGGGGGCTGGAGCAGCTCAAACTATGATTAATGTACATCGAGTTCTTCCAGGAAAAAGATTCCTTATGATAGGTACTGGTAATGTGGGATTAATAGTTTCTTATCAACTGCTTCAAGCTGGGGCAGAAGTTGTAGGCATATTAGATGCAGCAAAAGAAGTCGGAGGTTATAATGTCCATGCTACTAAGATTGCCAGAAAAGGAGTGCCTTTTTATTTAAACCATACTATTATCAAAGCTGTTGGTAATAATAAAGAAGGAGTAACAGGGGCAGTTATAGCAGAAGTTGACAACAAATGGCAGCCTATTTCAGATACAGAAAAAGAATTAAAAGTAGATGTTATAACTTTAGCAGCAGGACTAAAACCGCTTTTAGAGTTAGCCAATATGGCTGATTGTAAAAGAACTTATATTTCTGAGCTTGGAGGTTGGGTTCCACTACATAATGAGAACATGGAATCAACCATCTCAGGTATATATGTGATTGGTGATCTTACCGGTGTAGAAGAAGCTAACACAGCTTTAGAGGAAGGTAGATTAGCTGGGGTTGATGTGGCTGAAAAACTAGGTAAAATGACTACTGAACAAAGTAAAATAAAAAAGAAAAATATTACACAAAGAGTCAAAAACTTAAGGTTAGGACCTTTTGGAGAAAAAAGGTTGAAGGCAAAAAAAAGATTAATAAAAGAGTACTATAAAATATCAGATAAAGAATACAAAAATAATTTTGATTTTGTCAAAGAAATAAAAGACGAATTAGATCAAAAGAAAATGATAAAATCTGCAAATAATATAGATAAAACAAAGAGCCCAG
The DNA here is from genome assembly GCA_021736965.1 of Halanaerobiales bacterium. GTDB lineage: Bacteria > Bacillota > Halanaerobiia > Halanaerobiales > M55B127 > M55B127. Next base: position 9,429 of record JAIPEV010000043.1, read on the forward strand.
TTGCTGTAATAGAATGTAATCAGGAAATCCCATGTAATCCCTGTGAATTGGCATGTAAGTTTGACGCTATTAAAATCGGTGAACCAATAACAAATATTCCAATACTTAACAAAGAAAAGTGTACAGGTTGTGGTCTTTGTTTACCAAGGTGTCCAGGATTAGCAATATTTTTAGTTGATAGGAGCTATAGTTTGGATAAAAGTACGGTTGCTTTTCCTTATGAATTTAAGCAGATTCCACAAAAAGGAGATATAGTAGATGCAGTTGACCGTCAGGGTAACTATCTTTGTAAAGCTGAAGTTGTTAAAGTGCTTCAATCAGAAAAGTTTGATAAAACACCAATAATAACGATTAGTGTATTAGATAAATACATTGATGATGCTAGAAATATAAGAATATCGGATTGAAGGGAGGGTTAACTTTTGAATGATGATCTAATAGTATGTCGTTGTGAAGAAGTAACCTTAGGTGAAATTAAAGAAGCAATAAAATCAGGAGCAAGAACGGTTACTGATGTAAAAAGAAGAACTAGAGCAGGAATGGGCCTATGTCAGGGGAAATCTTGTGAAATAATTGTTCTAAGGCAGCTCAGTATACAGTTGGGTTTGCCATCTAAAGAACTAGATCCTGCTAAAGATAGACCCCCGGTTAGACCAATTTCTTTTGGGATATTAGGAGATGAATATAATGATTAATTTTGATGCAGTAATAGTTGGAGGTGGAGTAATAGGCTCCTGTATCTCTTATTATCTTACTAAAGTGGGTTTAAAAGTTGCTTTAGTTGAGAAAAAAGATATTGCTAGTGGTACTAGTAGTAGTTGTGATGGGAATATATTAATTTCTGATAAAAAACCAGGTTTTGATACTGATCTGGCTGCTATTAGTCAGAACTTACATAAAGAACTAGATCAGAAACTGGATTATGAGTTTGACTATACTCAAAAAGGCAGCCTATATTTAATTGAAAGTAATAAAGAATGGTCAGTTGCAAAACAGTATGTTAAAGAACAGACTGCTAATGGTTATTCGATGAGGATGCTTGATTATGATCAGGTACATAATGATGAACCACTTCTAGCTGATGATATAATAGGTGGTGTTGAAACCGAGACTGATTCAGCAGTATATCCGATGGCCTTCGTTTATTCTTTAATAGATCAGGCCTGTAAAAATGGTCTTAAACTTTATAATTATAACTCTGTTGTAGATGTAAAATTGGGGACCAAAGGTCAGGTTGAATCTGTTTTACTTCTTGGTGGTGAAAAAATTAAAACAGATAATGTAATTAATGCTGCTGGAGTATGGGCTCCTGAAATAGGAGATATGGTTGGGATAGATATTCCTATTCGACCTCGTCAGGGGCAGATCCTTGTTGCTGAGAAAACTAAGCAAGTAGGAAGGCGTAAAATTGTTGAATTTGGATATATGATGGCTAAATTTGGTGGAAAAAATTATAAAAGAAATATCAATCCTGTTTTAGAAAAACATGGGATTGCTTTTGTATATGAGCCTACTGCTGCAGATAACTTTTTAATAGGTAGTAGCCGCCAATTTGTTGGTTTTAATACAAAAACCTCTATAGAAGTTATAAAAGGTTTAGCTGCAAGGGCTATTCGATTTTTCCCAAGTATGAAAGATATCAATGTTATTAGATCTTATGCTGGTCTTAGACCATATGTTGATGATCATTTTCCTATTGTTTCTTCTGTAAAGAGTGTTCCTGGCTTTTATATTGCCGCTGGTCATGAAGGTGATGGAATAGGATTGGCTCCAGTGACAGGAAAACTTGTTGAATATTTACTGACAGATAAAAAGCTAGATATACCTTTAGATTTAGATTATGCTATCCAAAGATTAAGCTTTAACAGATTTTCTTAAAAGAATAGCGGGAATATAGCCTTTAATAAAGGATATATTAAAATTACAATATTTTTTAACTAAAAAAGATTT
>JAIPEV010000044.1 GCA_021736965.1 Halanaerobiales bacterium
AGTTCATTTTTTTTCCATCTTTTTTCTTGTCCTTTGTTTAAAAGGGGATATATATCACTAATATGAAGAAAAGCATTTTTTTCTAAACCAATATCAACAAATGCTGCTTGCATACCGGGTAAAACATCTTTTACCCTACCCTTATATACATTATATACAATTTGATCATAGGTATCTCTTTCAAACATAATGTCAATCAAGTTGTTATTCTCTTTAATAGCTGCTCTTTTTTCTCTTATACAAGAATTTATAATTATCTGTCTACTCATTCTACTTCACCTCTTTTTTTAACACTTTACTATTAGTTGGTTTATATAATTTGTCTTTCCTTTTTACATACAGTCCTAATCTTTTTATATCTGTCAGTGAAAGCTTTTTAATAATATTATTGGTATAGTGATTAAGAGCTCTGATTACTTCCTGTGGTCTTACATTTCCACTACTTCCAGTACTAACTGTAAACTCCCAGATATTACCTTCTATAATCTTTCCCGTATGAATCATTGACGCAATATTAATTTTTCTATTATCTTTATTTCTTCGATACCGTGTTATAGTCAGGTCTTTGGTTTTTATAAAATTATTAATTATCTTTGACTTATCAATATGTTTTTTGTTAAACCTTATTCTAAATTGATACTTTGCAGTATTTACAACTGCCTGTAATGATTTCTCATTATCACTTATCTCAATAATATCATTAACAAATAAACCATTAGGGAGTTTTGTATTAATCTGAGTCTTTATTTCTTTTAAAGATAATCTTTGTTTTAATTCCAAGTCAAAGTACTCCTCATAACCTATCATTCCAACCGGTAGGGGTTGAGACATAGCAAAAATAATGTGTGGGTTAAAACCCTGAGAGTACTTGAGAGCAATATTAGTTCTTCTAAAAGTAGATCTAAAAGTGCTCATCAATTCTAAGTGTGAAATATACTTTAATTGATCAAGTTTTTTATATTCAGCTCTTATGAACATTATAATCATTCCCTATAACATTCAAATCAAATTCTAAATTGTAACATATATTACAACCCTGACATCTATTAAATCTACATTCATCAGTTGTTTCATAACTTAATGCCTTATTTAATTCATTTTTTAAAAATTCATTATTCAATCCCATATCAATATGCTGCCATGGTAACAGTTCTTCTAGACTTCTATCTCTTAAATAATAATCTATTCTTACTTCTTCCTCATGAAAAGCTTTTAACCATAAATTATAATCAAAATGATCTCCCCAACCATCAAATCTAGCACCTTTATTCCAAGCATTAACAATAACTTTTGAAAGCCTTCTATCTCCTCTAGAAAATATGCTTTCAAGTAAAGAAAGGTCTTCATCATTCCAGCTAAAGTTGATTCCCTTTTTATTTAGATTTTTTCTTAGATAATTAAGCCTTTTTTTAAGTTCTTTCCTATCAATCATAGTCTCCCATTGAAAAGGTGTATTTGCCTTTGGTATAAATGTTGATATACTAACATTGATCCAGATCGGTTTCATCTTTTTATTGCTACTTTTTCTGATTTTTTTACCTAACTTTAATACATTGTTTACCATTTCAATTATACCATTCAGATCTTCTTTTTTTTCGGTGGGTAAACCAATCATAAAGTATAACTTTATTGTTGACCAACCTTCTGTAAATGCAGCCTTTACAGCCTCATAAAGATCATCTTCTGAAATACCCTTGTTAATAACTTTCCTTAATCGATCAGTACCTGCTTCAGGTGCAAAAGTTAAACCAGTTTTTCTAATTTTTTGAACCTCATTAGCAAGTTTTACAGAAAACTTATCAACTCTAAGTGATGATAAAGAAATACTTATTTTATCTTCTTGATATCTATTTATTAATTCTTTAACCAAACTATCTATTTCAGTATGATCGACAGTACTTAAAGAAGTAAGAGAAAGTTCATCATATCCTGTGTTTTTTAATATTTGATCAGCTAATTTTAATATTTTCTCCTTTTTTCTTTCCCTTGTCGGTCGATAAGTTATTCCGGCAGAACAAAATCTACATCCCTTAGTACAACCTCTTGAAATCTCAATAGTTGCCCTATCATGGACTGTTTCCATATGGGGAACTAAAAATTTTTTTGGAAAGTATGCTTCATTTAAATCTGACACTACCTGCCTTTTTATATTAGATTTAATCTTTTCATTATCTGGTTTTATACTCTCAATAGTACCGTTTTCATTATATTTAATGTTATATAGTGTTGGAATATAAACACCTGGTAAAGATGATAACTTTAAAAGAATTTTATCTTTTTTTAATCCACTATTTTTTAAATTATAATACATATTAATGATATTGACTAAATCATTTTCAGCTTCACCAATAAATATTAAGTCAAAAAATGGAGCAACTGGTTCTACGTTACTTACTATAGAACCTCCCCCGATAACTAATGGGTCTGTTTCACTTCTATCTTTGCTATAAAATTCAATTCCTGCTAAATTTAAAATGGTTAAAAGATTAGTATAACTCATCTCATACTGCAATGTAAAAGCTAAAATATCAAACTCTTTAGGACCTCTACCGGATTCCAGTGAAAAAATTGGAAGATCTTTTTTTCTTAATAATCTTTCCATATCAGGCCAGGGTGAATATGCTCTTTCACAAAGAATATTACTTTCTTCATTTAGAAGATGATAGATGATTTTTAAGCCAAGATGAGACATCCCAATTTCATAAACATCTGGAAAAACTGTTAGGACTTTTATAGCTATTTCTTTCCAATTTTTTTTAATTATATTATACTCATTGCCAATATATCTTTCAGGTTTTGATACATTAATTAGTTCATCGTATATTAGTTCTTTAACGTTCATTATTACACCTCTTGTCTATCAAATAATTGATCAGAAATAAATTTTCTTTTTACGTATGTTTATATTAATAGCTATCCCAATTGCAATTAAAGAAACCACCATCGATGTGCCACCAGAGCTTATAAAAGGAAGTGGTATACCTGTTATTGGCATAATACCCATTGTCATTCCAATATTTTCAAGAACGTGAAAGAAAAATAATGATATTATACCAACCATCATCAGTTTTCCAAACCTATCTTTTGCTTCTGTAGCAATTTTGAAAAAATTCCAAAACAAAAAGAAAAATAGAACTAAAACTACAATTATTCCAACAAATCCAATCTCTTCACCAATAACAGAAAATACAAAATCATTATGTTTTTCTGGTAGAAAGTTTAGTTGGTTTTGAGTACCTTGAAATAAACCTTTACCTGTTAACTTGCCTGATCCCAAAGCTATCTTAGACTGTATAATATTGTATCCAATTCCTTGTGGATCAATACTAGGATTTATAAAAGCTATCAATCTGTTAATTTGATATTCTTTTAAAAAAGGTATTGATGTATTAAATATGATATGGAAAATAATAATTAAAAGCACAGTCAAAAAACCTCCACCAAAAAATACATATAAAAACTTTTTATTTATGCCTGCTACAAAGAGCATTATAAATAGGATGAATAATAAGACTAACGCTGTTCCTAAATCATTACCCATAATGATTAATGAAAAGGGGATTATAAAATAGATGAATGGTAAAAGCAGGTCTTTTAAAGAATTATACTCTTCTTTACTATCTAATATACTAGCTAAAACAACAATTAATGCAATTTTAGATAGTTCAGAAGGTTGAAAATTTACAATACCAATATCAATCCATCTCCGGCCACCACTGATATTAGCACCATATAAATATGTCATAATCAATATAATTACAGAACTACCAAATATTAATTGATAGTACTCTTTTAGAAGTCTGTAATCAAAAAATTGAATTATTATAGCAATTACAATACCCAAAATTGCAGCAATAATTTGTTTTTGAATATAAATATAGCCAGTAGTATCATTGTTTACTTCAACGGCGCTGCTAACTGCAAATAATCCTATTATGATTAATAATAAAGTAACTATTGGTATATAAATATTAATATTTTTTAGAATTTTTTTATTCAAATACATTCTTTTCTTCCTTTATGACCTTTTATTCCGCCTAAGAGGAAAATTTGCAACCATTGCCATCATTTGATCTTCTCTATTTATCTCCATTTTAATTTCTCTTTCATCTACATCTACATATTTTTTCATAACTTTGAGTAAATCCTTTTTAAGAGATTCCATTTCTGATGGAGATAATTTTATTCTGTCTTGAACTAAAATGAACTGTAATCTTTCTTTTGCAACATTTTTACTTGAGTCATCTTTTTTCTTTTTTTTAAATCCTAAAAATTCTAATAAACCGATTGTAATTACCCCCTTCTTTTATGAAAGACTAAATATTTTTTTAAGTTTTGTAAAAAAACCATCATCTTCAAGAGTTAAAAAAGTTACTTCTTGTCCTGTTATTCTTTTAGCAATATTTTTAAAAGCCTGACCGGCTTTAGGATCTTCTTTTAAAACAACAGGTTCACCTCTGTTTGATGAAACAATTATTACACTATCCTCAGGTACTATACCTTTAAGCTTTACTGCAAGAATTTCAATAATGTCTTCAATGTCCATCATATCTCCTCTTTTAACCATTTCAGGATTTATCCTATTAATAATTACCTCTGGATTTTTTAATCCCTCAGCTTCCAGTAGTCCAATGATTCTATCAGCATCTCTAACTGCTGATACTTCAGGAGTTGTAACAATTAAAGCAAAATCAGCACCAGCAATAGCATTTTTAAATCCTTGTTCAATTCCAGCTGGTGAGTCAATTATCACGTAGTCCATCTCTTTTTTTAAATCTTTAACTAATTTTTTCATCTGACTAGGTTTTACTGCTGTTTTATCTCTAGTTTGAGCGGCAGGTAGTAAGAATAAATTTTTATGCCTCTTATCTCTAATTAAGGCCTGTTCTAATCTACAGTTTTCTTCTACTACATCCACAATATCATATACTATTCTGTTTTCTAATCCCATTACCACATCTAAGTTTCTTAATCCTATGTCAGCATCTATCAAACAAACCTTATGATCCATCATAGCTAATGCAGTACCTAAATTTGCAACTGTTGTTGTTTTGCCAACTCCACCTTTACCCGAAGTTATTACTAATGATTTTCCAGCCAATTTGTTCCCTCCATTACTAATTTTTTATATTTCAAAGTCTTCAACCATAATTTTACCATCCTGAATAAATGCTTTTTCCGGTTTAATATTTTTACTTTTAAAAGAGCCTTCAGGAGGTCTTGCAATTTTATTAGAAAGTCTTAACTGGGTAGGTTCTAATTTCAATGCAGCTACAAAAGCATGATCAGAACCACCAGCTCCGGCATGAACAACACCTCTAATTTTTCCAAATACTATAACATCACCACCAGCTATTACCTCAGCTCCTGGATTAATATCTCCAATGATTACTACATTACCTGCTTTTTTTACTTTTTGACCAGATCTTAATGTTCTATTTATTAATACAGTTTCCCCATTGTCTTTTATTTTAATTACCTCATCTTTGATCGGCTTGCTTGTAAAGACTATACTTTTGACATCTTTATAGCCTCTTACAATATTAACAATTTGGTTTAGTTGATCAATTTTAAAGCTACATTTTGAAATATTTATATACATATCAGAGCCTGCATAAAAATTAGTGGCGCTTTCTACATGATCTTGTAAAGCTTTTTTTAGATCATTAAATCTTGTATTTGGATTAATAGATAAAACTATTCCTTTTTTTGTAACCTTAAAAGAGATTGATGATCTCATAATATCCTTTCCTTTCACTAAATATATATTTTATTATTAAATACTTTTTAAGTTTTTTGATCATTAACTTTAAAGTATTTTTTTATAATATCTCCTGCAATTGGTAGTGTATATGAACTGGAACTTCCATTTTCTAAAAATACCAAAACTGTTATTTCAGGATTATCTATTGGAGCATAACCTCCAAACCAACCATGACTTACTTCTTCAGTTCCAGTTTGAGCAGTTCCTGTTTTGCCAGCAACTTTTATAGGAAAATCTCTAAATGTACTTCTTGCAGTTCCATATGAAGACATTGTTACCTCTTTCATTCCTTGATGAAGTATTTGATATAAATCTTGATCAAATCCTAGCTTTTTTAATACTTTTGGCTTTTGATCATATATTACTTTCCCTTCATAATCAATAATCTTATCCACAATAAAAGGTTGATATAAAGTCCCTTGATTTGCAACTGCCGAAATATAATTAACTAACTGGATTGGTGTTGTTAATAATCCTCCCTGCCCAATTGATAAATTCACTGAATCTCCGGGGTACCAGTTGCCATCATATTCATCTAAAGCCATCTTTGGAACTGAACCGCTTTTTTCTTCAGGCAAGTCAATATTTGTTTTATTATCTAGACCATAATCAATAGCAGTTTGAACTAATTTTTCTCCCCTATATCTTTCATATAACTGATATCCTATTTTATAAAATATAATATTATTAGATCGAGCAATCGCTTTTGTAAAGTTTAATTTTCCTTCACCACCAGAATGCCAGTTCTTAAATGGTCTTGACCAGTTTGGGAGATAAAATAAACCATTATCATCTACGAACTCTGTACTCTGCTTTACATTTAAATATTCAATAGCAGCAGTTCCAGTTACTAATTTAAAAAGTGAGCCAGGAGGTACAGCTGCCATTATATTCCTATTTAATAGAGGTTTCATAAGATCTGAAGAAAACTTTTCAAAGTCTTTTTCAGTAAGTCCCCCAGAAAATGTATTTAAATCAAAGTCTGGAAAACTAGCCATTGCTAATATCATACCATTATTAGGATTTATAACAATTGCAGATCCACCTGTTGGAGAATACATCTCTTCATCTTCTTCTGCTAGTTTAATTAATTGATTAATATGATCTGATAATATATTTTCAACTTCTTTTTGAAAATTATAGTCAATATTTAATATGATATCATTGCCTGGGATTGGAGGCTTAATACCCAATACTTTTACCATTTCACCTAGGTTGTTTACTTCAATTTGTCTGACCCCATTTGAACCCTTTAGATATGGTTCATATTCTTTTTCCAATCCAGTCTTACCAATCATATCCTGTACATGATAACTATTTATTCCCTGTGTTGAGTTATATCTAAGTTCTTCTAAACTTATTTCTCCAATATACCCGATCATGTGAGCTGCTAGATTATCATAAACATATTCCCTTAATGAAGATTCTCTCACTAAAATCCCTGGTAATTCTTTTTTATTTTCTGTTACTATAATCATATCTCTTTGACTAATATTACGCTTAATTAATAAGGCATTTTCTCTATTGACTTTGTCTTTACTATAGTTATAGTTTTCTGATAAAAGCTCATATGATAAAGAGGTTAACTTTGAAACATTTCTCAGTAATAAACTTATATCTACATTTGGAGGTACCTCGTTGGGTAATAGATATAAGTTATGTGATAAATTGTTATTTGCTAAGATAATACCATTTTTATCAATGATCTTTCCCCTGGGTGCAGTTATAGGTCTAAAAGAGGTTCTATTACCTTCAGACAAGTTATAGTAATATTCGCCCTCTAAAATTTGCAGCTGAAATGCTCTAAAAGCTAACAGGACAAGTATTACAATTACAAATATTTTAAGTATTTTAATTTTATTTTTCATAATATCGTTCACCATTGTAAAAAGTTTTATAAAAAAGATAATAAATCAATAATGATAAAACTGCATTATAAATTGAAACTGGAAGAATCTTTTTAGTAAATGCAGTCCAATAATTGATATTGAACATTAAATGTTCGGTTAAAAATATAGTTAAAAAATGATATATAATCGAAGCTGAAAAAGCTACCGAAGGTGGTAAAAGAAAATTACCTTTATAAAAATGTCCTTCTAATAAACCAGACAAAAATCCAAGAGGTACTTTAATAATAGTATTTACAGATATGAATCCACCTAAAAAAACATCCTGCAGTAATCCACCCAAAAATCCAACTAAAAGGCCAGTTCTAGGACCTTCTAAAATTGATATTACAACTATTATCACTAATAGGAAATCAGGCCTAATATTCCATGGTGTAAGAAAAGAAAAAAGGGTGACTTGCAGGATTAATCCGGCTATTAAAATCAAGGTGAATATTAAATTACGGTTCAACAAAAGCCCTCCTAAAAATCTTTAATGACCAAAACTTCCTCTATTGTATTTATTGTACTGTATAGTTTTATTTGAGCACTTAGTGATAATCCATAATTATCTGAATTAATCTCTAATACCTCTCCAATTGGTAATCCTTTAGGGTAGTTGTTAGAAAATCCGGATGTAACTATCACATCTCCCTTTTTAATATCGGCATCCCAAGATATCTTTTCCATAATATTTATTTTTTTATCATTAAGCTGTCCTCTTACAACTCCTACAGCTCTGGATTCATTTCTACTAACAATACCACCAACCATAAATTCAGGATCATAAATTAGTGATACCTGAGAACTACTTGAACCAACATAGTCAATATTTCCTACTAAAGAACCTTGATAACTAACAACAGGCATCTTGTTAAATATACCGTCGTTTGACCCCTTATCAATAATTAGCTTATTTTCCCATAAAGAAGGGCTAAAGCCAATCACTTTTGCTCCCATTGTTGTATACGGTATTTGTTCTTTAAAAGATAATAATTTTCTTAGCCTTTCATTTTCTTTTTTATAACTTTCCAATATTGAATTTTCTAACCTTAATGAAGCATTCTTTTCTTCTAAAAAACGATTCTGTTTTAAAACTTTATTTACATTAAAAAGTCCCTTCCAATAAGTAACTGTACTGTCATAAATTTTTGTAAAATATTCTATTGGTGGACTAAGTAAATTATAAATACCTCTCTCAGCATACTGAAAGTAATGTATATTAATATTAAAAAAATATAATAAACCCACTAAAATCAATATCACAGCAATTATTAAGACAAGTATTAATCTTCCTTTGCTACCCAATTTTTACTCCCCCTATGACAGTTTTTTTGGGGTAATTAACAGTTCTTTAATTTTATCTAATTCTTCAAGAGCAATTCCTGTCCCATTAACAACACAGTCTAAGGGGTCTTCAGCTAAATATACTGGCATCTGTGTAATGTCAATTAAAAGTTTATCAATATCATGTAATAAAGCACCACCACCAGTAAGTATAATTCCCCTCCCCATTACATCTGAAGCTAATTCGGGAGGTGTCTTTTCTAAAGTCCTTTTAACTGCATCTAAAATACTGCTAACTGGTTCTTTTAAAGCTTCTTTTATTTCATTTGAATTAATCGAAACTGTCTTAGGTAAACCATTTACCAAATCACGACCTTTTATTTCTTTTGTTAAGCCTCCATTGTCACCTGTAGCAGTTCCTATATCGATCTTTATCTGTTCTGCTGTTCTTTCTCCAATCATCAGTTTATATTTTCTCTTAATATATTGAGCAATAGCCTCATCCATTTCATCTCCACCGATCCTAATCGAACTACTTGTTACTATTCCACCCAAAGAAATTACTGCAACCTCTGTAGTGCCACCACCTATATCGACTATCATATTTCCAGTTGGTTCATTAATAGGAAGTCCAGCCCCAATTGCAGCTGCCATCGGTTCTTCAATTAAAAACGCACTCCTAGCACCAGCTTGGAGAGCAGCATCAATTACCGCTCTTTTTTCTACTTCAGTAACTCCTGAAGGAACACATATTATGATTCTAGGTCTTACCAATCTGTTCCTCTTATGAGCCTTTCTAATAAAATGTCTTAACATAGTTTCTGTTACATCAAAATCAGCAATAACACCATCTTTCATTGGTCTTACCGCTTTTATATTACCAGGTGTTCTACCAATCATGTTTTTTGCTTCATTACCCACAGCTATTATTTTTTTGTCTCTTTCTTTTAATGCTACAACTGAAGGCTCTCTAATAATTATTCCTTTACCCTTTACATATACCAATGTGTTTGCTGTTCCTAAATCTATACCCATATCACGGGAAAAAGGTGCACTTAAAAAATTAAACAACTTGATATTCCTCCTTTATAGCTCAAATTATATTTTTGTCTTTCATGCTAATATATTTTCTATCACCAATAATTATATGATCTAAAAGCTCAATACCTATTATTTCGCCAGACGACATTAATTTTTTTGTGACATCTATGTCATTTTTACTAGGTGTAGGATCACCACTAGGATGATTGTGTATTAAGATCAAAGATGCGCAACTTTTTTTAATTGCTTTTTTAAAAACCTCACGGGGATGAACAATAGAACTGTCTAAGCCACCTTTTGAAATTAATTCCTTAGCAATAACTTTGTTTTTTACATCTAAAAGTAGTACATATAAATGTTCCTGTTTTAAAAATCTTAATTCTGACATAAATGTAGATCCTACATCTTCTGGACCATTAATAAATAATTTTTCTTTATTACTATATGAATTTATTCTTTTACTTAATTCTATGACTGCGCAAAGCTGAGTACTTTTTGCTAATCCTATACCATCATACTTCATAAACTCTTCTGGAGCAAAGTTAATCAAATTATTAAGACCCTGATTTTGATTAATTAAATAGTTAGCTAATTCTAAAGCTGTTTTTCCTTTACTTCCAGTCCTAATAATTAGTGCAATCAATTCTTCTGTACTAAGAGTTTTACTTCCATATTTTAACATCTTTTCTCTTGGTCTTTTTTCTACCGGCATCTCTTTAATAGTATATTTGTAGTCAGATTGAATTTTAAACCGATCCTCCTTGTTAAATAATCTCTATATTAAAACTTTTTAATGCTATTGATAGTTTATGAATTGGTAGACCCATTACAGTAAAATATGATCCAGTAATTCTCTTAACAAAAATACCACCTTTACTCTGAATAGCATATGAACCAGCTTTATCCATAGGTTCTCCAGTTTTAATATATCTTTCTATTTCATTATCATCAATCTTTCTCATTTCAACCTCAGTTTTATCAAAATCAAGATAAGGAGTGTCATCTCCTGTAGAAATCAAAGCGATCCCTGTATAAACATAATGAACATTGTCGCTCAATAATTTCAACATTCTACTAGCATCCTGCTCATCATCTGGTTTATTAAGAATCTTATTATCAAAAACCACTACAGTATCAGCAGAGATAACCACTGCATTTTCTACAATATTAGCAACCTTAAAAGCCTTTCTTAATGATAGTTTTTGAACTAACTTTTCAGGTTCTACCATATCACAGTTGCTTTCATCTATGTTACTTGGCATAGTTGTAAACTTTATATTTAATCTATTAAGTAACTCTTTTCTTCGATTAGATGAAGATGCAAGTATAATTTTATTATTCATTATTTATCAATCCATTTTAGCTCATTTG
>JAIPEV010000045.1 GCA_021736965.1 Halanaerobiales bacterium
ATAAGAACTTACATATTTCAATACTTCGTATAAATAAAAGGTGAGATATATGAAAAAATATATTACTTTCCTAATTTTTTGTCTACTTTTAATTACTACAATGGTTACCCAAATAAATGCCCAAGAACAAGATGTTTATAATGAAGTAAGAAACGTTTTTGATAACCATGGATCTATTATACTTTTTATTGATCAAGAAAGTGGTGAAATACTTTATGCAAACAAAGCAGCCACCGAATTTTATGGTTATACTCAAGAAAAACTAACCTCAAAGAATATAAAAGATATCAATATGTTAACACCCAAAGAAACCGCACAAGAAATGGAAAAGGCTAGTCGAGAAGAAAAAAATTATTTTTTATTTAAACATAAAATTGCAAATGGTGATATAAGGGATGTAAAAGTATATAGTTATCCACAAACCTATCAAGGTAAAAAGATCCTGTTTTCTATTATTCATGATGTAACTCATGAACTAGCCCTTGAAGCTAGAAATCAACAGATGAGAAGATACTTGCTTTTCAGTTTATTATTAATCACCCTTATCTTATTAATTGCGGGAATCTTTTTCTATAAAAAAAATATCAAGATAAAAAAACATAAAGATAAGCTAGAAAACCTAAATAAGTTAAGGCAAACCTATATAGATGCCGATGATAGCATGATTTATCTAAAAGATCATGATTTGAAGTATATATTTGTAAATAACTCAACTGCAAATTTTTATGGAATGAAAAAGGAAGAGTTTATAGGAAAAGATGACTATGATCTTTCAAATAGAGAATTCGCAAAACTTAAAGAAAGTACTGATCAAAAAGTTTTAGAAAATATAGAACTTATTGAAGATGAGGTAAGATGGAAAAATAATATATATAAAACAACAAAATTCCCTGTTAAATTACCCGATGGTAACTATGGTGTAGGTGCCTATATTAAAAATATTACTGAAGATTACATGCTTAAAAGAAAACTTTCAATAGAAAAAAACAAGTACTTACAAACCTTGATTTCAATTGGTGATGGAGTAATAGTTGTTGATTTAGATAAAAATATTGAAATGATAAATAAACAAGCTGAAGATCTTACTGGCTGGAGTTATGAAAAAGCCGTTGGTAAAAACTATAAAGAAGTACTAAAATTAAGGGATGAAAATGGGAAATCACTCGAAAATGATATTGTTGAGGAAGTTTTGCAAAATAATGAAATATACAGCTTAAAAGAAAAAACATTGCTTACAAGTAAAGATGGAGTCAACTTTTATATAGATGACTCAGTTGCTCCAATTAAAGATAATGAAGGCCAGATTTTTGGAGCCGTAATAGTTTTTAGGGATGACACCTTAAATCAAAACCAAAAAGAAAAGATTAAATATATAAGTTATCACGATCATCTTACAGGACTTTATAATAGAAGATTTTTTGAAGAAGAATTAAACAGACTTAATACAATCCGACAAGTACCAATCAGTATTATTATGGCAGATGTTAATGGATTAAAATTTATCAATGATACATATGGACACCAAAGAGGTGATCAAATATTAAAAAGGGCAGCTAACCTTATGAGTTCGGTCCTTAGAGATGAAGATATTATTGCACGTTTTGGAGGAGACGAATTTTCAATTATTCTACCCCAGAATAGTTCAAATCAAGCTAAAAAAGTAGTAGGTAGAATAAGAGAAGCTACTAAAGAATATAAAGATGATCAAATACCAATTTCTTTAGGTATAGGTTATGCCACAAAAACCTCTGATGAACAAGACATAGAAAAAACCTTTAGTAAAGCTGATGATAAAATGTATAAGGATAAACTAACAAAAATTAAAAGTGCTACAAATAAACTAGTTAAAAACCTCTTAACTACATTGAGTACAAAAAGTAATGAAAGTAAAAATCACGCAGTTCGGATGACCAAACTTGCAGCAAAACTTGGTGAAAAAATGAGCCTAAATGAAGAAATGTTAAACAACCTATCATTATTGGCAACTTTACATGATATTGGTAAGGTGAACATCTTAGAGAATATACTTAAAAAACCAGGTAAACTAACTAAAAAAGAGTGGAATCTAATAAAAGAGCACCCTGAAAAAGGCTTTATTATAGCAAACTCTACTGATGAGTTTGCACCGATAGCTAAATATATCTTATACCACCATGAAAGATGGAATGGAAAAGGCTATCCAGAAGGAATAAAAGGAAAAGAAATACCCCTTCTTTCTCGTATAATATCAATTGTTGATGCTTATGATGTAATGACACATAATAGACCTTATAGTAAAGTTATTAGCAAAGAAAAGGCCCTAAAAGAGATTAAAGAACATGCTGGTTCTCAATTTGACCCAGAAATTTCAGAAATATTTATTGAACTAATCAAAGAAGAAAATAATCTATGATAACTATTTTTTACTTTTCTTTTTATAATATACAAAAGCATTCTTAATCCGATAAGGAATTGAGAATGCTCTTTATAATTTATATAATAATCTAAAGAGTTATTTGGTCAATATTTATGTTAGTTTATTGATTAAAAGTTATCCTTACTAAATATGAAATGTAACTTTTTTTAATAATCTGAGATAACAAAAAAAGACCTTAATGATTATTAAAATCAATAAGGTCAGTACTTTTTTTTACTTAATATTTATATAATCTATTTGTTAAAATTATGTTTTTAATAACCCTTTAACTCAAAGTCAACTGTAAAACTTTCTACCTGTGAGAGATTATCTCCAACAACCATTACATCCCAAACAAAGTTAAATTCTCCAGGTGCCCTACTTGCTAAAACTGGTTGATCACTAAGTGATGTCCATTCTCTTGTACCATCATTAGCAACTCTTAGAAATACTTCAAGATCACTGTCAACCGGTGCACTAGCGAATAATTTCCAAGGAGTACTTGATTTAATTACCGTACTACCAGCCTCTTTAACAAACATTTCAGAATCTTCATTAACTACTACAGCACTATCAACATCAAAAACTACAGGTGATTGAAAACCTATATCTTGAGAAAGCTCAATAATTGTTACAGACATCTTTGCTTTTGCAGAATCACCACTACTTGCTATTACAAACTGTCCTCCCAGACTAAGTATCAACAGAGCAACAATAACAAAAACACTAATTTTCAATTTCATTAATATTACCTCCTCTTGCAGTTAGGCTATCTATGTTAGACCCTTAACTTTGTGTCCTCACCTCGCGATGAGTTTACCCCTTAAAGAAGAACTATTAAAAATAAAAAAACCTATTGTCTAAAAAGACGACAGGTTAGGATTATTTACCCTACTTAGGTAGTCAAGCAACCATAGTTTTGAACTTTAGGTTCCAGACTTTGCGTCTTCTTTTTTTCAAAAGAAGTAGCCCTTCTCTGTCAGAGTAATATTTTCTTATTTACTTTATTAGTTATTTCAGTATATCATAATTTGATATTATTTGTCAAATTTTTTACCACACAATGCTATGAAGTATAATCTAAACTCTAATAAAGATACTATAGTATTTTTATTCTTTATAGTATTATTATTATATTAATTGTAGTAGATAATAACTTCGAAATTCCCCATATAAGTACCTGGGGGTTGATTTATACCGACTGAAAGCTCGGCCCCAACCTCAAAGCTTGTTGTATAATCATTTTCTATATATCCACTATCATTTACTAAACTTGTTTCAAAATTACTAACCGTCATTGAGTTAGAGCCTACAACACCATCTTTATATATTTCAACAGGTGTAACAGTAAAGTCAACATTAAATGGGCTATTTTGAGATCCACTAACTATAAACTGTGCAACTTGATGATTTCTTAAATGCAAAGTAGGACTACTTATATTGCCATCATAACTTAATGTTATATTAATTGGTTGATCATAATCAGGTGCAAAGGTTCCAAATCTAAGATTTTGTACCATCTTAACAGAGTTGTATTGTGAAATATCTATCGCAAAAGTTTTTTCTCTAACTGAGTTTGCATCTGTTTGAGTAATATTAACTGTAACTTCTGTACAGGTGGAATGAATTATCCAAGTCTCATTTAATGGTACTGGTACTGAAACCCTCCCCTGGGATGGAATCTTCGGATCTAAAATGTAATTGGGTGTAAATAAATAATATTCTCCACTATCACATGTTAGTTTGATTTCAGTAATACTACGATAATCCTGGGTATTATTAGAAACCCAAACAACTATATCATATAATTCAAATCCATTATTAGCAGGTTCTATTTTAGCTTCAAAGTCTTCAATATAAATATCATCAGCAACTACATCTTCTGAAAAATAAATCGTCGTAAATAAAAAGACTAATAATAATATTAACGATACTTTCATTGTTGATAAAAAAATCCTTTTATAATCCATATTATACTCCCTCCTTAAAACTCTTGACTACTCAAATTTATCATTTACATTATCTATTGAGTTCAAAATCAAATCCTTCAAAGTATCCACCTTTAGGTGGTAAATTTATATTTATTACTGCAGGATTTTTAACTGATAGTTTATTAGCAAATTCTTTAGATATTTTTAGTTGATAATCACCAGGTATCACTTCACTAAAGTAATAGTAACCATCAAATGCTGTGAAAGTTTTCTTGATAAGATTATTTTCTTGATCAACTAACTGTATTTCAACACCTTTTAATGCTCTTATACCTTGATCACTTTGTAAATATACATGACCACCAATTTCACTGGTTAATACAACAGGTAGACTAACCTCAAAAGTTTGTCCAGCTCGTGGGATAAAGCTTACACCTTCAGGTTTTACCACCATAAATGGATCAGGTAATGTCTCTTGATTTATAGTAATATCAGTTCTTCTATCTGTTAAAAGATTTGGAATAAATGCAACACCATTTTGATTAGTTCTCTTTGAAATTGTTTTTCCATTAATCAAATATCCAATACCTTCTAATGGTTTTATTCTATCTCCTAAATCTAAATAGGTCTTAACAGAAACAGCTCCATATCTAGATTCAGTACCTGCTTCAAATTGATTAGTCCTATCAGATCTTCCATAATTTGTTGAAATACCTAAACTAATCTGCCAATCTTGTTGCTCAGCATAACTGCCATTTAAGTCTAATTGATAGTTATCAACATTTCTACTAATACCTGCTAGATAGGAAGTCTCTCCATCAACAAGATCTCTATTTATCCTAAAATTATATCCATGGATATCATCGATTTGGCCACTTATTTCTGCAGCTAAATATTCTGTTTTTAAAGGAAAAAGCTGATAACCAAATTCTCCTCTAATCCATATTTTGTTAAGGTTTTTATATATCCAAAGATTTCCGCTTCCATTTTTATTCTCGTTATCAAAATTCATATTAATCGTGTTTCTAAATGAATAACCTTTATAATAGGTAGAAAGATAATTATTGATATCTGTAGTTATATCATTGTTGTCATATGCTTTTTGAATTAGTTCTAGTCTTGTTCCAAGACTTGAAACTACAGGTATATCAAAACTATGCCAGAGATTAATATTTGTTCTTCTTATTAAATCAGCTGGTATTATCTCACTGCTGTAATCAGAAAAGAACGCATTTTTAAAAGATAGATGTGTCTTTTTTAATTCAGTATAAAATCCTATTTCTCCTCCCCTACCTCCATTTATCTCTTGGAAGTAAGTTCCTTCTAAAAAGTAACCATCTAAAGCACCTCTAAGTCCAATTTTAGCATAATTATCAACCTCATCTTGATCAGCTAAACTTACTAAGTTAGTAACAAAGGTCAAATTTTCATTTAATCCCCTACTATAATTAAAGATCCCTCTTAAATCTCCTTGATCTGTCTGACCGAGATCAACTCTATACCGATTTTGACCAGGAGGAACTAATGATGAATCTATTCTAAATACCTGAGATTCTTCATATCTCTGACCATATTGATCATATAATACTAATGTAAATTCATTAAATCCATAGTTTAAAGGAATATTTTCAAAAAGATATTTACCTTCTTGATTAGACCTTTGAAAATCAACTAAAATTCCATTATCATACAACTCTACTTCCCAGTTTTCAGGTAATTCTCCCTCAAAAGTATGAGTATAAAATCTATTCGGGCTTAAATATGGATAACTACTAATAAAAAAACCTTTAACTGATTCTCTTACAGTAATATCTGATATATTTGGTTGACTTATATCTCCTAACCATACTTCATGAGCTTTTAATGGTCCCAACAGGTTTGGTTCTGGTGACCTTCTTCCTAATTGAGCATTTATCTCTGAAATAGGATCATCAACCGTTCCTGAAATAAATAATCTACCAGACATATAGAGAAGATCGCCTGTTATTTTGGTGCTTTGATTACCACTAATTTCAGAATTATCATCATAAGAAAAAGTTATTCTATGATCAACAAACGGACCACTTATAAAAGTATATGGGTTTTCTTTTAAATCATATTCGGGTTTTTCTTTGCTTTCTAGATCTCTTAACCTTTCCCACCTATTCTCTCTTTCTAATTTAGCTTTTAATGGTAAAGGTTTTTCAGAAGTCACATTTAAAGTTGCAGTATAAGGATTAACACTAATATTTATTGGTAACCAATCAGAGATAAACTGTATATTAAGATAAATGTCATTTTGATAAACAACAACATTTTCTCTTATAAAAGGAACTTCAACCTCGTTGGCTATAGCAATCTCACGATTTAAGTCTAATAAATAATTTTCATTTCGACTCCAGATAAAACCTTCTATTGTTAAGTTATCTAAATCTACATTGAAAGAAAGTTGTAGATAGTTCATCAACTGTCCAAAAGGCACAAATGTAAGATTTTCAGTTAAATAAGAAGATATAAACTCTTCTGTTAACTTCATTCCAGACAGACTCACTTCTAAAAAAAGTAAGTTTTCTGCTCTAAAAACTTGTTCATTAAATGAAAAGTCATCTTGTGCTCTACTACTTCCTAAATATGTGAATAAAAATATTAAGATTAAAAACATAGCTAAACTTTTATTAATTTTCATCTATTATAAACACCTCCCAAAACATTATATTCAGTTCTTATAGCATTTTTCTAGCTAATACTTCATTACCTTCTTCGGGTGGTTTTCTGTATATAACTTCAATTTTTCCATTTTTAAAATCTATTTTATCAGTATCATCTAGTCTTACTTTAAATAATCGAGAATTAATCTCAGTATAAACTCCAACTTTACTTAATCTACCAATTACTTTTTCTACTCCTTTTTCATTAATATAATTGATCTCAATATCTCCGAATACGGATTGATTGCCAGTTCTATTTATGATAAATGACATTTCATGGATTAAGTCTTGTTCTTCACTTTTTTCAGTTGTTATTAGTTTAAGATCAGATAACTTAACCTCTGCACTTGTTGAACCATGCCGTACTATTATCGGAATTGATACCCCATATACAACTTGAAGTTGTATAGAAAATCCTTCAGGCTCTTCGGATTCAATACTTTTTGTCTCTGTAACTTTAGGAACTTTTTGAAAAAGTAATCTTGTTCTATACTCCCCTTCTTTTAAATCAACAGGTATATTTAACTGGATACGAACTAACTGTGCAACATCCGGTGGAAGCGTTACCTGCCTGGGAGAATAACGAATTAGATCTTGGGCCATCATAGCCTCTAATCTATCATTTTTATCATTTGGTACTTCAATTTGTTCTATTTTCCCTTTTTTATTCATTTTACTCTGTATAAAAACAACTCTATAAGTTACTGTTTCATCTGTAGTATTAATCAAACGTAGATTAGCAGATTGCCTACCATCTTCAAAAGTAATTCTTGTAGGAAAAACCATTACATTAGCTTCCGTCTTATAGAAAGGTATAATCAAATATATTATTAAAAAAAGAGAAGTTACTACGGCTAATACTTTTAATTTTCTTTTATTTGTTTTCAAAACTTTTTCCTCCTCCTTTTTAAAAATCAATATAAACTTAAATTTATAATTTTTTATTAATTAATATATAAAATAAATCAGTAGGGGAGTATTAACTCCCCTTATATTAGATAAAATACAATAGATGATTATCTTATTCAAAAGTTACAATAACATCAAAGGTACCAGAATAGCTACCAGCTACTTGGTTAGCTCCTACTTCTAAGGTCGCTCCTACATAAAATGTACCGAAATCACCTATAGAACCACCATTAAAATCTGTAGTAAAGTTACTAACATTCATTGTTTCTGAACTAACTGGATCTTCAATTGTCACAGTACCACTAGGTATAGCAACTGAGTAATTCACAGAAGTAGGACCACTAACTATAAACTTAGCTGCTTGAACATTGCCATCATGGTAAGGAATATTAGTAGTTGACAGAGTACCATCAGATCCCACTGTAACATTACCAGATACTGTACCAGGAGCAAGTACTCCAAAATCAAGTCCTTCACCATCTGAATTAGTAACTTCTATAACTGCTAAAACCTCTGCATCAATATCGGCAGTTGCTGTTACTGGATTGCCAGCCAAAGAAACCACACTCACGCCAAATACCATAACCATTACAAGACTAAAAACAAATAATTTTTTCATTAATTTACCCTCCTGTTATTTTTTATTTTTATACATGCCGTGAATTTTTCACAGCCCCCCGCAGGTATTTCCTGCTTTATTACAGTTAAAATGTTTTTAAGAAAAACAGATTAACTATAAAATTTATCTTACATTTAAAAATTAAAAAAACGGCCTAATTAAGGCCGGTTACACCATTAACTCGCACTTATCATGTTGGTGTCCAGATAAAAATAAGTGGTCATCGTTTCCTTTTTTATATTTTAAATTAATAATAAATATCCTGTATATAAATATTAAAAATTAAATCTAGAGTAATATAATTATACACAAAATTTAAAACTCCTTCTTTTTTAAAAAAATATTTTTTCCATCTAAATTTTATTTATAATTTGACTATCTTTATTATATACTATTCATTATCTTAATTAATGTTAAATATTATACAATTATTGATAAATATTTACAAAATAAACATATTTTTAATATTGGGTTATATAATTAGAACCACTAAGGTTTTTAAAATACATTTACATAATCTTTATATCCTATTCAGCGTAAAGTAATATACAAAACATCAACAGGGATTAAAACTTATCGTAAAAAGTATCTATCTGAAATACCCTAAAAGTTATATGATTTAATACAATCTTAGAAAATCCAAACTACAAATAGGTAAAATATTTTGTTAGCAGATTTTATTAGAAAATTAAAAATGCTCATTGGAAGTAATCTTTCATCTGATAGGTGAAAGTTATCGATTTGAAATTAATATACACTGATAAACAATATAACTGAAAAAGCATTTAAATAAAAAGATAAGGCTCTTTCAAAATTCTCTTTTAAAATTTTAAAATAATTATTATCAAAGATAACTACAATTTTTCGAATTAATAGTTAAATTTACTCATTTACATATTATTTAGTTAAATTAGGGTATGCTTAGCTAAGAAACTGTTATAAAAACTTTAAAAAGAAATTAACTTAAGCTGCTGTTTTCTCTTCTTGCTTGTTTAATCTTTTAGCGTAATCTTTTGACAGTTATTAAACTAATACAGCTTAATAAATTATAATCTTTAACTTTATTTTTGTCATTAACTCTTGCTTTTTTAAGCCTAGTTTTTCTTATTACCTAATAAACGTACTTTCCACACTAATCCTGTTATCATATATCTTCTACCAGGTTTTAGACCCATGATGAGGTGTAAAAATATACCTAGGATCAGCTTTAGGTCTTGTCTTAGTTGCATGGCCATAAATAGAATTAAAACGTCAGAACTTCTATATTTATTAACTTACTTGTTATTCACCCAGAAAACCATTTTAGGATCAGCACTACATGAGGAAGTACCATCAAAATTGTATTATCCGAAAGATAACTTTTTTCAGCGTTTCTTTTATTGATTAGAGTCACATCTTATCCATTGTAATCAAAAAATATATTTTTATAGATCTGATTATAATCATAAACTAAATCCATAATCCAATATTTAAGCAATTCACACTTAATATCAGTTAATAATTCACTTAACCTTTGGATTAAAGTAAGTGCCTGATTACAATAAGCTTCGTTTTTTAGTGTAACAGTAATAGCAAGTATAAATTTAAATATAGCAGCAGCAGCAAAGTGTACTTTCCAGCTAAACCAGGTTATCTTCTTTTTAAATCTATCAAACTTAGCTCTCATATTGGGTATCAAAATTGTTTTATCAATATGATATTTTGGTATAGCTCGTTGATATGATTTTAATTTAGAAGCATCTATAGCTGTTGCTTTACAGTCAAATAAGTCTAATTGATTTGCTCTTTCCAATAATTGAAAACAAAGTTTTTCTAAACAATTAGACTATGATAACTTTTCAAAATAGCGAGACATGGTAACTTCACTTGGTACTTTAACAACTTAAAACCCAAAACCAGAGACATAATAAATCTAAAATCTCTTTTAGGCTTGTGAGCAATGGATAATTTTTAATTCTTTGAGCTAAAAAAGTCTTAAAAGTTGGTTGTACAGAATATCAATTAATCCTTTTTAGAGTTATTAGACAACTGATTATCACTTTTGGATAGTTCAGTATTTTCAAAAATATATTATAATTATGTTTTACCTTGAGGTTTGAATGTATCTTTTAAGGAAAACAAACTTATTTGTTATATACTCAACTTTCGCAGTTGAGATTCCTTAATGGTTCCTTGATATAATTAGGAAGAAGCCCAAAAAAGTAGTCTAATAGTTTATTTATCTTCTCTTCAGTAATTTTCAAACAATCATGAAGAGATTGCTTTAATAAATCTATTATCAGCAACAGTGCTTCCATAAACTTAATATCTGAAAGTTCATCACAGTACTCAAAAAATATTCCGCCAAATGTTCTGGAATCTTTGTTACTCCGTACTTTAAGTGATAACATAATATATCTGGTAAACACTATTGTTGTGTGAGCAAACATCATATCATAACTTCTGCCTTGAAATTCTTTGGCTAAACGTAAATATGATTTGTTCATCTTAAAAAAGACTTCTATATCCCAGCGTTTACCGTAAATACGGATAATTTCTTCATCTGATAATGTTAAATC
>JAIPEV010000046.1 GCA_021736965.1 Halanaerobiales bacterium
AGAGAAGAACAAAGGGCCCAGATTTAAGTGCAGTTGGAGTAGCAGGTTATCTATCTAAAGATGAAGAGTACTTTGCTTTTGGATTAGGTGCAGTTGCTCCTACCCCAATATATTTAGATGCCAGTAAGATCTTTTTTGGCAATGGAAGTTTTGAAGCAAAACAAAAAAAATTATTAAAAGAAGTTACTAATAAAATAAATCCAATTGATGATGTAAGAAGTACAAAAAAATATAGAATTAAGATGGCTCAAGTCTATACCAGAAGAATTCTTTCCAGATTATGGGAAGCAGGTGATAAATAATGAAAACTATTAATTTAACAGTAAATAAAAGAAAGTATCAATTGAATGTAAAGGAAAATGAAATTCTTTTAGATGTTTTGAGAACAAAATTAAACTTTACTGGAACAAAAGAAGGTTGTGGAGAAGGGGAATGTGGAGCCTGTACCATTATTATGGACGATAAAGCAGTTACGAGTTGCTTAATCCTTGCTGTAGAAGCAGATGGCTCAGAGTTAGAAACCATTGAAGGACAGTCAATCGGAGAAGATATTAGTGTGATCCAAGAGGCATTTATTGAAGAAAATGCTATTCAATGTGGATTTTGTACTCCTGGTATGATTATTTCTGCCAAGGCACTTTTAGATAGAAATCCAAATCCTTCTGAAGAAGAAATAGATATTGCTTTATCAGGAAATATTTGTCGCTGTACAGGTTATTACTCTATTAGAGAAGCAGTTAAACGTGCAGCTGAGAAGAAGGGAGGTAACAAATAGTGAGTGAAGAAATTATCGGTAAAGATGTGAAAAGAATTAAAGCCTTAGAAAAGGTAACTGGTAGTGCACAGTTTGTTCATGATATGGAAGTACAAGGTATGTTACATGCTAAAATGAAGTTAAGTCCACATGCACATGCAAGGATTATTAACATAGATACCTCAAAAGCAGAAAGTCTTCCAGGGGTATGGACAGTTCTAACTGGAAAAGATTTACCATATAAGGTTGGACTTTATCTAGTTGATAAAGATATTTTAGCTTCTAAAAAGGTTAGATATCAAGGAGAACCTGTTGCAGCTGTTGCAGCAGAGACTATAGAAACTGCCGAAAAAGCAGTAGAACTTATTGATATTGAATATGAGGTATTAGATCATGTATTAGATGTTAAAGATGCTGTAAAAGAAGATGCACCTTTAGTACATGAAGACTTAGCAGAATTGGAAAGAGCTCCAGTTTTCTTTCCTCAACCAGGAACTAATATTGCCCATCATACAAAGATAAGGAAGGGTGATATTGAAAAGGGGTTTAAAGAAGCAGACTATATAATTGAAAATGAATTTGATCTACCAATGGTAGACCACACTGCTATGGAGACACATACTTCTATAGCTCAGTGGAAACCAGGCAAAAAGGTAAAACTTTGGACAAGTGCTCAGTCACCTTTCGCTGTAAGAAACTTATTAGCTAATGGATTAAACTTAAACCATGAAGATATTGAAGTAGTGGTACCTTATGTAGGTGGTGGTTTTGGTGGGAAGGCTGGTATTCATTTTGAACCACTTGTAACCTGTTTATCAAGAGCATCCGAGGGTAGACCAGTAAAAATTGTAATGTCAAGAATGGAAGAGTTCAACTCTGTACCTGTTAGACAGGGACTATATTCTAAGTTAAAGACCGGTGTTACTAAAGAAGGTAAAATTGTTGCACAAGAGACTGAGTTTTTATGGGACAGTGGTGCTAATGCAGACTATGGGGTAAATGTTACCAGAGCTGCAGCAACCGCTGGTGTGGGCCCTTATGAGATAGATAATGTGAAGTTGGATTCTAAAACTGTCTATACAAATAAGATATTTGGAACTGCCTATAGAGGTTTTGGTCACTTAGAAATTCTTTGGGCAATTGAAAGGCAAATGGACTTAATTGCTGAAGAGATTAAAATAAGTCCTTATGAGTTTAGAATGAAAAATGCCTTAAGAGAGGGTTCTGTTACTGTTACAGGAGAACATATTGGTGATTCTCATGGTAAAGTGACAGAATGTCTAGAAGCTGTAGCAAAAGAGATTGATTTTGATAATAGAGGGTCTGATGATCTAAAGCCAGGTAAAAAACGTGGTAAAGGGATTGCTTTACTCCATAAAGCACCTGCAATGCCGACAAATACAGGAACTGCAGCTTTCCTTAAGTTTAATGAAAATGGAACTGTAAACCTAACCGTATCATTAGTTGATTATGGTCAAGGTACTTATACTGCCTTAGCTCAGATAGTTGCTGATCAATTAAAAATACCTGTTGAAAAGGTAAATGTAGTTTGGGAACAAAATACTGAAACACAGCCTTATGATTGGCAGACTGTTGCTTCTAAGGGCCTATTTATGTCAGGTAATGCTACAATTAAAGCTTGTGAAGATATGAAAAAACAACTAAAAGAAGTAGCAGCTCAACCTTTAAGATCTTCAGTTGAAGATTTAATAATTGAAGATGAAAAGGTTAAAATTAGACATCACAAAGATAAATGTATAACATTTAAAGAACTAGCTATGGGTTATACTTATCCAAATGGTAATGCAATTGGTGGTCCGTTAGTCGCTAGGGGTAACTATATTGCTCAAGGATTAAGTAACCTGGATCCAGAAACAGGTCAGGGTTTACCTGCCCTTGATTGGACCTATGGAGCTCATGCTGTAGAAGTTATCGCTGATCAAGAGACTGGAGAATTTGAAGTAGTTAAGATTGCTTCAGCCTTTGATATAGGTAAAACAATTAATAAATCAAATGTAATAGGACAGATTCAAGGTGGAGTAATTCAGGGATATGGTTCTGCAGTAATGGAAGGCTATCAGTTTAGTGAAGATGGTAAACTATTAACAAATAGTTTTACTGATTATAAGGTTCCTTCAATTGCTGATATACCAGAACTAAAACCAATATTAATTGAAAACGCTCAAAAAGATGGACCTTACGGAGCTCGTGGAGTAGCGGAACACCCAATGATTTCAGTTCCACCAGCAGTTGGAAATGCGCTACATGATGCTCTTGGTGTTAAGATTAAAGAGATGCCTGTAATTCCTGAAAAGATCTTTGAATTAATTGAAAAAAAGAATAACAGTTAATAAAGTGTCTTAAGTTAGTTATAACCGCTGTCCTTTAAAGGTCAGCGGTTTTTTTAAATTAAACTTGAAATTTTATCTTTTTTCATTTATAGTAAATTTAAGAATATCTTTAAACTGATAGTTTTTTATATTACTATATTTACAATTTTTATTAAAATATAATGATAATATAGATTAATATAAATTATGGGGTGTTTAATGTGTATGTATATGCCTTAGTAGGTGTAAGTGGATCGGGTAAGAGCCATCGTGCAGCTTTTGTTGCTGACAAATATGACATCCCTTTAATATTAGATGATGGTCTTTTAATATATAAAGGTAGGGTTTTAGCTGGTAAGTCTGCTAAACGTGATAAGAGAAAAATACAGGCTATAAGGACTGCAATAATATTAGAAAAAAAGCATCAAGAGGAGATCAAAGAGGCTTTTAAAAATATAAAAGAAGAAGAAATACTAATCTTAGGTACTTCAATGAGGATGATTGAACGAATAGTACAAAATCTAAGTTTAGGAGAAATTAATAAGGTAATTAAAATAGATCAAATTTCTAATCAAGAAGATATTAAAAAAGCAATAAATATAAGAAAAAATGAAGGAAAACATGTTATACCTGTTCCTAAAATTGAAGTAAAGTCAAGATTTCCAGGTTATTTTTTACATTCATTAGATCTTTTTTTTAAAAAAGGTAAAGGCTCTATTAAAAAAGAGAAAACTATAGTTAGACCTAAATTTTCTTATTATGGCAATTTGGTAATCTATAATAATGTTCTTAAAGACATTATTTTTTATGAACTCTCAAATCAAGAGACTATAATGAAGATTGATAGTATATACATAGAAAAAAAAGATAATGAAATTTGTGTTAAAATAGAAATTGTATTAAAATATGGAGTAAGGATTGTTAAATACATACATAAGATCCAGAAAAAGCTTAATGATATTATCGAAAGATATACCGGATTATATCTGGATAATTTAAATTTTCAAATAAATTCTCTAGATACTGATTAAAAAAGGAGATGATTACTTGTTACTGAGAAACAAGGTTGCAGTTATTACAGGTAGTTCTCGTGGAATTGGAGCAGCAACTGCAGTTAAGCTTGCTGAACATGGTTCAAATATTGTAATCAACTATAATAATGACATTGATGGAGCCAAAGAAACTGCTGAAAAGATAAGAAAATTAGGTCAAAAAACTCTGATTGTACAGGCTGATGTTTCTGATCCTGATCAGGCTAAAAAATTAATAAAAAAGTCGGTAAGTGAATTTAATAAAATTGATATATTAATAAATAATGCGGGAATAACTAAAGACGGATTACTATTAAGAATGAAAGAAAAAGACTTTAATGCTGTTATTGATATTAATTTAAAAGGTACTTTTAACTGTACAAAAAATGTTATTCGATATATGATGAAACAAAATGGTGGTAAAATTGTTAATTTAAGTTCAGTTGTAGGTTTAATGGGTAATCCTGGGCAGGCAAACTATGCTGCTTCTAAGGCAGGGATTATTGGATTTTCAAAGTCAATTGCTAAAGAAGTATCAAAAAGAGGGATCAATATTAATGTTGTTGCACCAGGATATATTCAAACAGATATGACAGAAGAATTAGCTCAGAAGGTGAAAGATAAGATGTTAGAAAATATACCTTTAAACAGATTTGGTCAACCTGAAGATGTAGCAAATGTTATTTTGTTTTTAGTTTCTCCATTAGCAAACTATGTAAATGGTCAAGTTATAAATATCGATGGTGGTATGTTAATGTGAAAGGAGGTGAAAATGATGGCAGAAGTATATGATAGAATAGTTCAAGTAGTTTCAGAAGAGCTTGCTATATCTGAAGAGGAAATCACTGAAGATGCCTCATTTATTGACGATCTTGGTGCTGATTCATTAGATGTTGTTGAATTAATAATGGCTTTAGAAGAGGAATTTGACATTGAAATACCTGATGAGGATGCTGAAAATATCGCAACTGTAGCTGATGCAGTTGAATATATAGAGGGAAGTCTTTAAGCTTAAATATAAGATGATAGGGGGATAATATTTCCCCCTTTTAAAAAGAAAATGATGACAGGTGTGGTGACAATTTAATGGTAGAAAAATTGACAGAAAAAAAGGTTGCTGAACTAGAAGATAAGCTAAATATTAAGTTTGACAATAAAAGACTTATAATTCGCGCTTTAACTCATAAGTCATTTGCAAATGAGAATACTGACTTAAAAATTAAAGATAATGAGAGACTTGAGTTTTTAGGAGATTCTGTACTGAGTCTTTCAATTAGTACATATATCTTTAATAAGTATGACAATTATAAAGAAGGTAAACTTGCAAAAATAAGATCGGTAATTGTAAGTGCACCTGTTCTTGCTGAAAAAGCGTCTGATTTAAACTTAGGTAAATATTTATTATTAGGTAAGGGTGAAGAACTATCTGGAGGAAGAAATAGAGACTCAATACTGGCTGATACAATGGAAGCAATTTTAGGAGCAATCTATTTAGATAAAGGTTTTGACTTTGTTTTTGAATTTATCATTAATAGTTTCAAACATTATATATTTGAAGTTGATAATGGTAACTATATTCAGGACTATAAAACTATGTTACAAGAGGTTATCCAAAAAAACAGTAATGAAAGACCAGTATATGAAGTTGTTAAAGAAAAAGGTCCAGATCATGATAAAAAGTTTTATGTAGTAGTATTTTTTAATGAAAAAGAACTTGGTTTTGGAAAGGGTAAAAGCAAAAAAGAAGCTGAACAAGAAGCTGCAAAACATGCATTAGAGCAATTAGATAATTAAGAATCTATCAATACACCCATTATGGGTGTATTTTTATTGGAGTAGTGATATAATATGTATACAATTAGAGGGGCAACTACTGTAAAAAATAATACAGAATATGAAATAAACGAAGCTGTTCAGGATTTAATAAAAAAGATTATTAATTATAATGATCTTCAAAGTGAAAGTATTATTAGTTTTATCTTTTCCACAACCGAAGATCTAAATCAAGCCTATCCCGGTAAAGCAATTAGAGATATAGGCTTTGTAGATACTTCAATTATGTGTTTGCAAGAAATGAAGGTAGAAAGCTCTTTAAAAAAATGTATAAGAGTAATGCTTTTAGTTAATGGATTTAAAAGTAAAAAAGAAATCAACCATATTTATTTAAAAGATGCAAAAAATTTAAGAAAAGATTTAAATTTTTTGTCAGAGGAGAAATGATATGATAATTTTTTCTGAGAAACATCAAGACTTAAATCAGAATATTAAAATACTAAAAGAAAAAGATATTAATTATCTAATTAGAAATCAAGATAACAAAAATATTATTATAATCATTTCTGATTTAAATAAAGAATTAAAAAATATTTTAACAGAAAATTTAAAATATAAAAAGATACTAATAGATGATTCTGCTGATCAATACCTAAATAAAAATAGATATATTAAGTATAAAGAAAATACTTTATTTCAAGATGGTACTTTTGAAATAATTGCTGGTCCTTGTTCTATAGAAAATAAAAAACAGATGGAAATAATCGGAATAAACCTTGCTAAATTGGATATAAAGTTTATCAGAGGTGGAGCCTTTAAGCCAAGAACTTCACCTTATGATTTTCAAGGCCTTCAAAAGGAAGGTTTAGAACTGTTAAAAAGCCAGGCAAAAAAACATGATTTTTTTGTAATTACTGAGGTTATGGAAAGTTCTCAGATTGAACTTATTAATAACTATACAGATATATTTCAGATTGGTTCAAGAAATATGTATAACTACAGTCTTTTAAAAAAGATTGGAAATCAAGCTAAACCTGTTTTATTAAAAAGAGGAATGAGTGCTAGTTACGAAGAATTTATACTTGCAGCTGAATATATACAGAGTCAGGGAAATAAAAATATAATTCTCTGTGAAAGAGGTATTCGTACATTTGAGAAAAAAACTAGATTCACTTTAGATTTAATGGCAGTACCGATCTTAAAAAAGTTAGCTGATTATCCAATAATTGTTGATCCCAGTCATGGTACAGGTAGATGGGACTTAATTAAACCAGCAGTAATGGCCTCTTATTGTACAGGTGCACAGGGAGTAATGATAGAGGTTCATCCTGACCCAGATCTTGCCCTAAGTGACGGATTTCAGTCTTTAAATATTGATAACTTCAAAGATTTAATTAATAGAATAAATATGATTGAAGGTTTCTAAAAAATGAATAAAACTATTGAGATTAAAAAAAAAGATAGTATACTAGGTACTTATAACCCACCACCAGATAAATCGATTTCTCATCGTAGTATTATATTTGCTGCAATAGGTAGGGGAAGTTCTAAAATTCATAACTTATTAGAAGCTGATGACTGTTTAAAAACGGTAAATGCTTTTAAACAAATCGGTATTAAAATTAATAAAGTTAATCGACATTATGAAGTTAAGGGAAAAGGACTATTTGGATTAAAACCTACAAATGGGGTAATAGATTGTGGTAATTCGGGTACTACCTTAAGGCTTTTAAGTGGGCTTTTATCAGGACAAAAAAATAAATATATATTAGATGGGGATAGTTCTTTACAAAAAAGACCAATGAAAAGAATAATTTCTCCACTAACTATGATGGGAGCAAATATTAAATCTTTAAGGAGTAATAAAAGATGTCCAGTTTTAATTAAACCAGCTAAACTTAATTCAATAACTTACAGAATGCCAATAGCTAGTGCTCAAGTAAAGTCAGCGCTTCTTTTGGCAAATATGTATACAGACAGTACAGTTAAGATAATAGAGAAAAAGCCTTCAAGAGATCACACTGAGAAGATAATGAAAAAATTAGGTTTTGATATTAAAATTGATAATAAAATTATCAAATATAAATCAAATAGTAGTTTTTTAATTCCAAGTAGTATTTATAATATACCAGGTGATTTTTCTCAAGCAGCCTACTTTATTACACTTGCATTATTAACTGAAGGTAGTAAACTATATATAAAAAATGTTAATCTTAATCCAACTAGAACTGGATTTTTACAGGTAGTAAAAGAGATGGGTGCAAATATTGAAACTGTTGAAATAGACAAAAAAGGAGAACCAACCGGTGATTTACTTGTAAGTTATAGTAAGTTACATGGAATTAAAATAAATGAAAAATTAATACCATTAATGATCGATGAGATACCATTAATTGCTGTTCTCGCGATTAAAGCTAAGGGTATAACAGAAATAAAATCTGCTCAAGAGTTAAGGTATAAAGAAAGTGATCGTTTACAGGTTCTAAAAGACAATTTTAATAAATTGGGATTAAAGATTGATATCTATAGTGATGGATTTAAAGTAAAAGGTCCACAAAAAGTAAAGAAATCTAATATATTAGATTCAAATAATGATCACAGAATGGCAATGACATTTTCAATATTGGCCAGTCTATTTAAGAATAAAAAAATATATATTTCTAACTATAAATCTGTAAATATATCTTATCCTCAATTTTTTAATGTTTTAAAAGAGATTTAAAATAATTTTAAAACGAGGTGAAGTAATGACAGTTTCAATAGCTATAGATGGGCCTGCTGCTGCAGGTAAAAGTACTATTGCAAAACTATTAGCAAATAGACTTAACTTTATTTATCTTGATAGTGGTGCAATGTATAGAGCAGTTACTTTAACGGCCTTAAATAGGGGTATTAATCTTAATAACCAAGAAAAATTAAAAAAATTAGTTGCTGATATTGATATAGAGATCCAAAATAAAGATGGTAAGTTATTGATATTTGTCAATGGCCAAAATGTAACAGAAGAGATTAGAACCAATCGGATAGATAAAAACGTATCAAAAGTTGCCCAAATAAAGGCAGTACGTAATCAGCTTGTTCAAAAACAGCGTAGGATCGCAAAAAGACAAAACATAGTTATGGATGGAAGAGATATTACAACTAGAGTACTTCCAAATGCGGATTTCAAGTTTTATATTACAGCTACTGTTGAAACAAGGGCAAAACGTAGATATCAAGAAGTACTAAATCGTAATGAAAAAAGCCTTGATATTGATCAAATCAAAAAAGATATTATTAAAAGAGATAGTACTGACACTAATAGAGAACATTCACCATTAAAAAGAGCTGAAGATGCAGTTTTAATAGATACTACCAATTTAAATATTGAAGAGGTTTATCAAAAAATAATAAAACATATAAAGGAGAGTAACTAAATGGGTAGGTTAGTATACTGGTTTTGCTTTTTTCTTATAAATGTATATTTAAAGATAATCCATCATTGGAGGGTACAGGGAAAAGATAATGTACCAAAAGAAGGTAAATTAATAGTTGTATCTAATCATGTTAGTTATTTAGATCCCCCGATTGTAGGTTGTGCTATTAATCGTAAACTGCATTTTATGGCCAAAGAAGAACTTTTTGAAAAAAAATGGTTAGGTTTTTTGTTAAAGTTAATAGGTTCTTTTCCAGTCAAGAGAGGAACTCCAGACAAGAGTGCAATCAAAAATTCATTAAAAATTCTTAATAAACAAAAGGTCCTCTGTATGTTTCCGGAAGGAACCAGAATGAAAAAAGGAAAGTTAGGAGAAGCAAAACCTGGTGTAATACTTATTGCTTTAATGAGTAAAAGTCCAATTTTACCGGTAGGAATTAAACATAAAGATCAGGAAGGTTTTTTAAGAGTGTCAATCGGAAAACCATTTACCATTCAAGAATACTCTAAAAAGAAGTTAAGTAGAGCACAAAAGGATGAAGTAGGTAAATTGATTATGGAAAAAATCCGAGATCAACTTAATTCTCTTGATTAATAATTTGCCTTTTTGAACAAAATATGTTATTTTAATAATATCTATGAATAAGTAAGATATTAATGGTTAGCTAAGTTTTATATACTTTAAAATAGGATATTTAAAACGTCTTGTTTTGTTGTAATAAAGGAGGTGAAGGTGCTGGAGATATTGACTGCGGATGAGGCTGGGTTTTGTTTTGGTGTCGAAAGAGCTATTAATATCACAAAAAATGCTGTTCAAGACACTGATCAGAAGGTATACACATTGGGACCACTTATACATAACCCACAGGTGGTTAAAAATTTAAAAAAAAGTGGAATTGATTTTGTAAATGATATTGATCAGATTGATCAAGGTGTATTAATTGTAAGAACCCATGGAGTAGAACCTTCGATACTAAAAAAAGCTACTGATAAAGGTATTAAACTAATTGATGCGACCTGTCCGTATGTTAAGAATGCTCATATTTATGCAAATAAATTAATAAATAACGATTATCAAACCTTTATCTTTGGAGATAAGAACCATCCAGAAGTAAAAGGAATTTTTGGACACACTGATAGCAAAGGAATAGTAATTGAATCTATCGAAGATTTAAAAAAAATTGATATTAAAAGTAAAGTAGGACTTGTAGCACAAACCACTCAATCATATGATCAATACTTTAGGATTATTAAATACTTAATACCTGAGGTTAAGGAACTGAAAGTTTTTAATACAATTTGTAATACGACTGGAAAGCGACAAAAATCTGCTAGACAATTAGCAAAAAAGGTAGATGCTATGTTAGTTATTGGAGGGTATAATAGTGCTAATACAAAAAGATTAGCTGAAATATGTTCTAAAACAAATACTCCTACCTTTCATATAGAGACAGTTGAACAGATCAACTGGGATAAAATTAAAGATTTTAATAAAATTGGGATAACCGCGGGGGCATCAACCCCTGACTGGATAATCAAGGAGGTCTTGGAAATAATGGCAGAAGAAAAAAAAGATGTTAATGTTGAAAAAGAGGAAGATTTAAAAGTTGATGAAGTAAAAGAGGAAAAACAAAAAGAAGAACAACCAGTAAAAACAGTTCAAGAAAAAGACGTTGAAGTGGATTTTGAAGATAGTGAAGAAACTACTAAAGAAGATAAAGATGAAGAAGTTAAAAAAGATTTAAAAGAAGTTGAAGATG
>JAIPEV010000047.1 GCA_021736965.1 Halanaerobiales bacterium
TTAAAAACCCTAATTTCAATTACTTTCTATCTAATATTAACACATTTACATTCCAGTATGGTGGATTAAAAACCCAGTAGTTTTTTAGAAAGTATACAAAATAAAATAAATTTACATTCCAGTATGGTGGATTAAAAACATCTACAATCAGCTTGATCTCCTGATTGTAGTCATATTTACATTCCAGTATGGTGGATTAAAAACTGTTTTTCATGCTCTGGCATTCACTTAATATTGGAATTTACATTCCAGTATGGTGGATTAAAAACAAATCTTTTTTAATATTTTTTTATTGGTATAAGCTCCTGATTTTTTGACAATTAATAAAATGTAAATATACAAAATATACCATCCCTTTTCTGTCGACCTGTAATAGTGTAGAAGCCCCTGGGGGTTGACAGAAGAACATAATTGTGCCCAATAATTAATAGGATTTACAACCGTCACCCTTCGACTCCGCTCAGGGTGACTTTTAACTTTGCTCGACCTGAAATCAAATTTGTTTACCTTTATTTTATGATTATTACGTTGCATATAATATACTTATAAATTCAGAATATATTTGCTGTTTTATCCTCTTCTCTACCCCAAAATTCTTTTTCCAGCCACTTTTTATTGCGACTTTTGAATAGGATGACAGAATCCTTATCCTTTCTAATATATTGATTTAGTTCATTTTGTAACGCTTTAATTTTGGCTTTGCTTATTTTACCTTCAAAAACAGAATTTTGAATATGATGCAAATATTTTTTTGAAATTTTAAAAGTATTGCGGAGTATTTTCTCTCCTTTTTTAGTTTTTGTAGGAATATCATAGACAAGTATAACATACATAATTACCACCAAATTTTAAAGGGTTTATATTCTTTTTCACCTAAAAAATGTTTAACAATTTTATATAGTTCAAGTCTAATTAAGTGTTTGTAGGAAACATGACGTTTTAATTTTCTATGTTTTACAGTCCGTTCAAGAGTGGAATCGTATTCCTGGACAATTTTTTTTTGCCCTTTTTCCTTTAAATATAAAAAATTTAGTTCCTGCTCAAAATCATCTTCAGTAATTTGATTTCTATTTAACATAGCAAAGATAATTCTATCGGCAAGCAAAGGTTTGAATATTTCTGCAAAATCCAGGCTAAGAGAAAATCTACTATGAGAGGGTTCATGAAGATAGCTTACTACTGGTGAGAGTTGAGTTTTATATATCTCCCCTAAAACTGTTGTATAAACCATAGTATTACAATAGGATATCAAGGTATTGATCATATTATCCGGAGGTCTTTTAACTCTTTTTGTAAAATTAATTTCCTGGTCAATTATTGTATTGAAAGATCGATAATATCTTTCTTTTATATTGCCTTCGATTCCCATCAGTTGTTGAGGGGATCTTTGTTCAGAAAGTTTGTCTCTTAATGTTGCTATTTCATTTTTGTATTTTTCTAGGTTTTTACCTCTAGAATTATAATAGCGCACATTACGATAAGTATTAAAAGAGGCCCCTTCTAATATTTTTCTTGCTATTTTGGTTCTTTTTTTCTTGCTGGTATAATGTTTTACCTGTTCGACAAACAGCATACCACTATTATTAACTTCCCGGGGATAGAAACTGCCAGTATAAAATCCATAGTAATTAAAAAAGTGGACACCTATTTGATTTTGCGATAAGAAAGTTAGGAGTTTTTTATTTAAATCAATCGATCCAAAGCAAAATACATTATCTACATCTTCTACAGGTATATACTTTTTCTCACTATTTTTAGTTTTTATCTTAAATATCAGACTATTTTCTTTTCTTTTTAATGTTCCGTTTTGAAATATGTAATAATCTCTGCTCATTGGATTTCCCGTTTAATTCCTGGTTATAGTTTATACTTCTGTCACCCTTCGACTCCGCTCAAGGTGACTAGATTGTGTATGTAAGATAAGTATATGGATTAAAATATTTTTAGGTCAATATTATTTTTATACTAATTTGAATCATTTTCGAGATAGTAGTCATCCTGAGCGGAGTCGAAGGATGACGACCTCCTTATCTAACATCCTTTTCCTTAATTTGGCTTCCTTTATTCTTATAATGCGTTTCATTTTTACACTTTGCCAACTCATGTAACAGATCAAAATCATCGTTGATCAACGCCTCTTTCTTGGCTCTACTCCAGCCTTTGATCTGTTTCTCGGCTTCAATCGCATATCCTATTTCACCAGCCTCAGAAATCCATACTAATTTTACTGGCCTTCTACCCTTTGTATATTTACTGGCCTCTCCATCTTGATGTTCTTTTAATCGTCTTTTAGGATTATTAGTAACTCCGGTATAATAGGAACCATCGGAACATTTTAAAATATAGACATATCCTTTTCGCATTGTTGCCCACTTCATTTTAAATTATTGGTTAAAAATTCCGTCATGGTTCGACTCCGCTCACCATGACTGAGACGATCCGTCATCCTGAGCGGAGTCGAAGGGTGACGGTCATTTATATATAACACAATTCATAATAAGCGCATTTCTTACAAATTCCGGAATCAATCGGCTTGGGAATATCTGATTCCAGGATTTGTTTTATTGCTTGTAGTATTTCTTCAATTTTTTCTCGATCACTATCGCTCAATTCTACCTGCTTTCTTTTTTTCAATTTTGGATAATCCAGCATTCCTTTTAGATTTTCCACTCCCCGCTCTTCCAGATAATAAAGATAATATTTGAGTTGCCAGATACTTGCTTGTTCAATTTTTCGGGACTTTTTTACTTCGTGGATCACTTTCCAGCCATCCATAAAATCTACCGAGATAGTGTTGTCAATATTGATATGCTTCTTTTTACGCTTATAAGAATTCTCGTCAATCAATTTGCCCAACTTCACAAGATCATACTCGTCCTCCATCTGGATGTATTTGTCAAAATACCAGAGTTTGCGTTTGCAGACGAAGTAGTAGTAGAACATTGTGCCGGTGATAGTTTTATAACAATTTAAATTCATTATATAATATTATTCCCCTTTATTTTTGATATCTTACTATTATTTTCAAAAATTACCCCTACATTACTATTATATTTAAAATCAATTATTTTTATCTGGGTATATTTATCAATTGTAATACGACGGGAATATTTTTTCGCATAGTAAATTGGAACAGGTACAATATATTTTTCTAATTTGTCTTTAGCTTTTTCTATTTCTTTCCTGTCTTTTCTCGATTCAATAATTTCTAATTTCTCCTCAATAATATTACTATTTTCTTGATAAACAGTTTCAGGAATTATTTTCTCATTAAAAATATTCCTTAACTTATTCTCATTTTTCCCAAACCTATATTCAGGAATATCCTTAATATAATCGATTGTATCTATAATATTTTTGTAATAATCTGTTTTTGATATTTTCGCTGTAGTATAAACATTATCAATCATTTCTATTTTATTTCTTTCTGATACAATGGATTCATCATACTTCTGCAATTCGGCTTTTGAAAGTTTAAAAATCTCAAGATCAGTTATAGAAAATGGGTTATTAGAAATTCCCGATGTAGGATTATTATCACCAGTAAAAACATAAATATTATTAAAATCAGTATTTAATTCTCTTTTCCGATATACTCGTCCCATTCTCTGAAATAAACTCGATAGTTCTTGTAATTCAGTGAACAAAATATCAAAGTCTATATCCATACTTGCTTCCACAATCTGTGTAGTAATCCAAATCCCTTTTTTATCAGATTGTGGCTGTCCCATATCAAATATATTCTCTTCTTTTATATCTCTATCTTTTCTTATAAATCTACTATGCAGTAAATTGATCTCTATAGATTCATCTAATTCCTTTTTTAACCCCCTGTAAATTTCCTGTGATTTTTTAACTGTATTGCAAATTATCAAAACTTTTTTATCATCAACTTTATCGACAATTCTATTAATATTTATATTTTCTGCAAAAATTCTCATCCTATGTCTGATTTTCTCTCCAAGAAAATATTTAGGATCATTACAAGGAATATTATAAGCATTAAGTATGTCCTTAATAAATGGAGGAAATGTAGCAGTAACTATTGAAAATTTTCCTCCAATTTCAGAAATATACTTTAGTGCCAAAATTATATATGCAATAAGATCCGAACTATACATCTGGATTTCATCTATAATAATCTTTGAATATGATAAAGTCGCCAATTTATATTCAAAGCCATCATATTTAAAAATAAAATCAATCAACTGATCCAAAGTGGAAATAATAACCGGTAAAGACATTTTTTTAGTTAAATCGTAATAATTTCCATCTTCTATCAGACCTCTTTTGATATACTCTGCATATGTATCTGAATGTAATAAGCCAACATTTTGGAAATTGATTTTATCCTTTATCCGGTCATAGATTGCATTGATGGAAACTTTGAGAGGTAGAGTAAAAAAGCCTTTATTATTTCCTATCCATAAAAGACCTGCCTCTGTCTTACCGGATCCTGTTGAGGCTATAATTATATTGTTTTCATCTTGATGATTTTGCATGTGACTTTGCAAATCATTAAGCGATGAATCCAATTCTATTTTTATAAAGTCCTTAGTATTCTCTTCAAGTTTCTTATTCTCAATTTCAACTGGAATATGAGCACTGGCAGCGTAATCGAGTCTATTAAGCAATCCTTTTATAGTAACATACATATAAAAAGTATCTTTATTATTATCAAGTGAGTTAATTCTTCTCTTAGGGCTATAATATTTTCGACTTGGTATACTAGTTTCTAAATTAT
This sequence comes from Halanaerobiales bacterium, assembly GCA_021736965.1. Classification (GTDB taxonomy): domain Bacteria; phylum Bacillota; class Halanaerobiia; order Halanaerobiales; family M55B127; genus M55B127. The sequence continues at coordinate 4,745 of JAIPEV010000047.1, forward strand.
TTATGAGTTCAAAATTGAGTAGATTTATATTATTTTTTAAATCATAATTTATGATCTTTTTATAATCAACTAATTTGAATTCGTCTTCTCGTATATAGTGAAATGCTCTTGCATGATGGAATGCTACAGACTGATAAATAATTTCTATATCATTTTTATCAAACTTTTTATATAACATCTTTTTGGGTAAAAAAGCAATACTAAGTATTCCATGCGGGAATTCATCTATCTCAGGATTTTTATCCTGTAACTGCTCTTCACCTATTACTTTTAATAACTTATTTTGAAATTTTGTATTTATTTTACCCAGATCGTGATAGATACATACCATTTCTAAGATATCTTCGTCCAGATATTTTATACTATCTTTGTATAACGAGAGAAGAATACTCAGGTTACTTAATAATCTTTGAGTGTGTTCTTCAATGTTTTCCACTTTTGGATATGTTTTTGCCAGCATAATTTTAACCCAATAAAATAAATTTTTAATAGAATACTATGTCAGCCTGATCTAAAAAGAATTTTCTGCGAATAATGTCATCTTGAGCGGAGTCGAAAGATGAAAGACCGGAGCAAGTAAATCACTCTTCGACTCCGCTCAGGGTGACAGACTTAATAAACTTTTTAAATCATAATGACATAGCATAATTATGCAAGAAAAACAGGATTGCCATCTTCATCTTTAAAGATTTCAGCTGATTCATATAAGAAGATTCCTGTTCCATGCATTGCTTTTACTTTGTTCCAGTTTCGGACCGTTTTACCTCTTCCGAGATCTTTTAGCTCATAATTTTTATTAATATTATATATAGTTCCAGTAGTTTCTATCTCTTCATCGAGATTATATAAATTTATAGGTATATAGGCATTGTATTTTTCTAATTGTTCACCTTCTGTAAGTATTGACTTTTCTATATCCACCACTTTTATTTCATCAACTCTAACAATATCCTCTCTCCGCCCAAGAGATAAATATTCTTCCGGAAACAATAGATTATCATAAATTATTTCTATAAGAGATTCATCATTGGGAACAATATGAATAAGAAGTTCGACATCAACAAGCAACTCTGCTGTTGAGACACCTATAGTTATACCCTTATATTTTTGACCTGAATCATCCCAAACTTTAACCTGATGTCTCGCCTTCTCATATTTAGCACAGGCAAATTCATATCTGGTCCATAAATCATTTACTTTAGAAAAATGCTTCCCCTGAACACTCACATCCATTTTTTGATACCCATCAAAACTACAGGCATAATGTATCATCCCAATTATTGTTGAATAAGGCGGTAAAGGATATGTTTCCTTGAGTTGAAAGCTGGTAGGCTTTCTATAGTTTACCATATTTTGATATAATTTTAACTTTATTGCTTTCATAACATCACCAGACTAATTTTGTTCATAATATTTCTTTATGTCTTCTTTTATATCTTTAAAAAAATCTGCCATATTATCTGGTTTAAGATTTTGATCAATTTCTTCATCATTATCAAAAATCCCCATTATAATTCCGGCTGAAGTCTTATTTTCTATTGCTTTATCCATCTTCATTACGTCCAAAATAGGTTCAATTTTCAGACAATTATTTTCTATTTTTAGTCTATTTTCAAAAAATGGATTTTTTCTATTATAAATACCACCAATACAAAACAATGGAGAAAGATTCTCTCTTCTACCTTTAATATCTCTATATAAAAATTTAACTGTTTCTAATAGATTAATAATCCTTTTCGATTTTTCCTTATTTTCAATATTTATCTCCTCATCATTATTTGAATCCTTCCCAATTTTATCAAGATCAACTGTTATTGTATATGAATAATACGATTTATGAATTTCACTTTGAGCAATATTTCCGCCTTTTTTTAATTTTTCTTTCTTTTTTTCTTGTTGCTCATTATACCTATCAAGGAGTCCCTTATTTGTTAAAAAATCCAGATCATAGTTAAAACTTTCCAAAGCAATAGCGTGGCTAAGCCTAACCTTTGCAGACCTGGTTTTTGAATCTTTTATTGTTTTCATATACCCAAACAAGTCAATTTCAGGGTAATCTTTAATACTTGCTTCTGGTGAAAATTGGAGAACCGAACCATCCAATTCTAAAGGGGTGTTATACTCGCCCATTTGATTAACTATATTATACCTTAATGCCTGTCTTGAGATGTAAGTATAGCTCTCACCATTTCCTCTGGATATCTTTTTTAATGATGTAACATTACCTGTACCTTCACCATAATTTGCACTTTCCGCTTCAAAAATTATGCTTAATGTTAGTCCCTTAGCCTCCATATTATTCTCCTTTATTTTTATTTTCATTATTATATTGCTCTCCTTGCAAACCTAAAAGAAAAGAGTAACCCATTGTTTGAAATTTCGTTTTATTTTCCAGGCCTTCAATAAATAATTTGGGTATTTCTTTATTCAAATACATGTATGAATCTAAAACAGTATCCATAAATTTCGACTGATTTTTGACTCTTAAGGCATTTAGCAATCTGTAGGAGATTCCTCCAAGTTTATTTTCAGCATCCCGCTCAGCATATCCATTTTTTAGTTCTTTCCCTTTCTGCCAAAGTACATATAGTTTTTTGTTATCAACTTTTGTCTCTTCCATAATTCCTCCAAGAAAATTATTATTGATTTTTATTATTATATTTATTTCAAATGAAATATTTCTATTATAGTCCTTATCAATTTGCAGACCTAACAAATTATGTATCAATCTGAAATTATTTTTATGTTCAAGTAAATTGTTTATAACTCTATGATATAAATTAATATAGTTTTGATTTTGTTCATCTATTAACACGCTTTTACCTACCAGGGTTTTAAACAATTTTACATTTTGTTGTATTATTTTTAATAATCTCGGGGAAATTGTATTAAAACTGTAAGCTCTCTGTTCATTATCTCCATTATATTTAATTATTTGAATATTTTCTAATTCTAAACGGGCCTTCGATATCTCATTTTGTTTCAATTGTTCAATTATTTTATAATATCCTTCTTGTTCCAAATCACTAATTCGTTTTACTTCCCCATTTTCATGAGTTAGACTAAATTTGTTTTCTTTTATCAATTTCCTTAAATCATTATTATCGTTTATAAAAATGCCTCTCCGGTTTAAACTATTGAATCCTGCTGGTATACAGGAAAATACAAACTTACATAGGGGACAGATAAGAGCGTCTGAATTAAAATCCCAGAAATGCGAGCTTTTCTTATTTGCATCTGCTCCTATATTGTTGAGCCATGCCAGATTATGAGTCTCTTTTTTAGTTTGCATTTTATTGTCGCACATAAAACAGTCATATTTTCCATCCTTTGATGATTTATCTATATAATCTATAACAGGTTCAATAAACTCTTTTTCATATAGGCTATACATATTCTTTTTAGATTTTTGTTGATGAAGAAAAGATATATTCCCCCAATAATGATTAATTATTGAATATATTGTATCTTTTGCTTTGAGGATATGTTTAACATTTTCCTTTTTTAGATAATTTATTAGTTCATTTAATTTTTTAATTTTTTCTTTAATATCCTCAGGCTTATCATCCTTTTTTATTTTTTTAATAGCTTTAATTTTTTTAGATATTTCATAGTTATCATCTATTATTACATATCCGCTCAGGTAGCTATTTCTCTTTAACTTCGCTTTTATCATTTTTATGGTTTTATTTAAATTTTTTCTATCAAAATCCTTATAGTTATTATTAATTATTTTTTGAAAATAATCCTGTTTTTGTATTAATTTATCAAAAACAAGCGTGTTGTTATATTTTTCAAAGAAATAATTAAAATATTTTTCTGCAAAATTTTCAAATAAATCCGTGGACATTTTCAGACTATATTTATTTATTTCAATATTATTTACATTGACAATATTTACCAGCCCCACTAATCCAGCATTATATAGCCAATTGGCCGGATACAATGTTAAATATTCATTAGTATCGGTTCCAGTTTTTTGTTCATTATTCTTAAAAATAGATTCCTGTTCACTCATCCCACCACCTCCACCTTACCAAATCCCTGGGCACGACGGGAACCAATCCCTGATTTATACAAATAATTAAGCAGATTAGGGTAGGCTTTGATTTTTAACCAACCAGAATTACCAATTACTGGATGGTTGTAATGCATAATCGTGATGGACTCCATGTTTAATCCCTCAATTTTCATTTTGTCAATTAATTTATATATTCGTTTTTTCTCTTTCCCTTCAAAAAGATAGTGTTCGCAACTTTCAACCATATTATGCTTTAGTTGTGGAATAAAGCCTTTTTCATTAGAGGAATAATATTTTTCAAGATTTGAATCTCTGTCATGTTCCCTTACAACTATTGGTGAATGGGTTTTAAATTTTATCAGATTACTGTCAATCTTATTATCTCGTTGAAGATTTATCTTTTCGAGAGTAAAATGATTTTTATCAGGTATATAGAAGGGTTGATGAAGCAGATTCAGAGCACCATTATAAAATATGACCCCAAGATTATAAAAATAGGTTGAAAAATTAAGATATATTCGATCGTTACCAACCAAAACATGTCCATTTTCAGAATTAAAATCTGCCTCAGGTAGATAGACTGAAAAAGTAAATGGTTTGATTGTATTATTCTCTGCTTCATCAGAATACAATTTTTCATAAAGGGTATTATCCCCATGTTGGTAAGCATTTTTTATAAATGACATAAAAACTCGTCGATATTCAAGCGGTAATTCTGGATCATTCAACTTTAGTTGGAGGCCAAGTCTCATACATACTCCTTCTATAGAATTGAATTAAAATATAAAACCTTTGCCCTAAATTTAACCAAAAACATATTTTCAAAATACCTAATATTTTGCTTCTAAATAATTTAACAAAATATATCTTTAATCAAAACTTTTTTATCTCTCTAAGCTATATAATTCATTACCGTAAAAAATTAATGGTGATAATTCCAAATAAAATAGATGCTTATATAAAAATGTTAGAAAACTGAGATTTTAGGCAGTGCTGCATCATACTATGGCTAATATCGTCCCGAAAGCAGTAGGGACGAGGAGATTGTACGGTCCTTGCAGTAGAAAAGGCCACTTGGAGTTCTCTATGAGAAATAGTAATAGATTTTTCAGGCTAAAAAGAAAAATTATTACGGATTGTGCCTATAAGAGTGTTATGCCTTCCCTCTCAAATATAATACCCCGAGGAGAATCACAATCTAAGATAAAAAATATGTACCCCTTCGACTATCTAATAAGAAATCTCTTTGAGACATCCAGAATGAGGTGGATTGTACTTTTTACGAGACCATCAATATAACTTTAAAGTGGGCTCATCAAATAATGATAAATAGACTATAGTCTACCCTGAACGTCATGGTTTATTGTGAGCTATTTGTATGTTATTAATATTTTCTTTGCATAATAATAACCGCCCCTCACCTATCGATGAGAGGCGGTTTTAATTCGGATGTTTTATCGAAATCTATCGGGCTCTTTCCTTGTTGCGCCAATCAAGAGCACCAACCGGACATTCTTTGATACACTCACCACAATCAGCGCAGGAAAGGGGTAACTGTTCTCCAAACGCAGTGGTAATATTAGTATCAAATCCTCTTTCCCGGAAATCCAGAAGCGATTCATTGACTACTTCCTTACAAACTTTGACACAGGTTCCGCATTTGATACACTTATTTCGATCGATAATAATATCAGGATGGCGGGTGTCAGCTTCATAGACTCGTTTTTCTCCGGTAATTGCTTCAGGTCCTGCCAGATACTGTTCAGAGTAGTCTTTCAATTTACAATCATGTTTATCAGTACAGCTACATTCCAGACAGCGTTCGCCTTCCCGGGCAATGGCTTCTTCCGTAAAAGTATGAGTTATCTCCTCAAAACTATTTTTACGTTTATCCAGAGGAATATATTCCAGTTTTTCCCTTTTCCGATCAGTCAATTCCTTCAAATACACAAGATCATCCTTATTCAAGGACTGCCAGTGACCGCGGCTAACATTTATCTCATAAGGCTTTTCATATTCTTCGCCTCGCAAAAAGGCCTCAATTCCCAGCGCAGCATTGCGACCGGCAGCAACAGCTTCCACAACAGTAGCCGGGCCTGTTACACAATCACCGGCTGCGAAAACATTGTCAGCCATATAGCCATTTTCTTCATTTATCTCAATATCGCCCCATTTATTGGTTTTGCTGCCTTCCGGAG
>JAIPEV010000048.1 GCA_021736965.1 Halanaerobiales bacterium
ATCATCAAATCTAAAATTATTAGATCTATGTTTTTATATATTTTTTTAAAAGCTTCTTTACCATCTTCTGCTTCAATTACTTCATATCCCTCATTTTCGAGGTTATACTTTAAGAGTTCTCTTATATTCTTTTCATCATCGACTACCAATATTTTCTTTTTCATAAGAAATCCTCCTCTTTACCATATGAAAAAAAGGCCCGTTTAGGCCCTTTAGAAATTTTATACTACATTTTTTTTGTCTCTTTCAATAATACTAAATGCGATATCAGCAAATTGGTCACTAATATGCTCTAAGTCTTCTAATATTTCTAAATATGCAATCCCAGCTGTAGGAATACATACACCTTCATTTAACCTCTTTAAATGATCATCTCTGTACTTTAATAATATCTTATCCATCTTTTCTTCTCCTTCAAATAACTTTTCAGATAATTTTTTATCTGAAGTCTCAATTATTTTCCTGGAGTCTTTTAGATAACTAATCACAATATCATAGGCATTATTTATTGATTCTAAAGCTTGTTCAGAAAACTTTAGTTCATTATCGATTATATATTCTGCTAACTCAGCAAGACTATCTCCATCATCACCAATACTCTCAATATCATCAATGATCGCAAAGTAACTATCCAAAATCTTTATATCCTCATCAGGTAATGTTGAGTGTGGAATATTAGTTAAAAATACTAATAGTTCTTCTTCAATTTCGTTAATTATTTCTTCTTTATGTCTTATCTTCCTTACCATTTCCCTATCATTATTCAATACAGCTTCTTTTGACTCAACAATCATCTCTTCAACAAGGCTATGCATTCTTGTAACTTCTTTATTTATCTGAGATAAAGCTGCTTGAGGTGAACTTAACATTCTCTGATCAAGATGTACTAAACCTCTCTGTATTGCAACTTCTTCACCTGGAATGATCTTATTTACCAATGTGACCATAAAGCCCACAAATGGCAACCAGATCAAAGTATTGACTATATTAAACAAAGTATGGGTATTAGCTAACAATCTTTCAGCACTTATTGTATTATTAGTCATTGTGCTAATTCCCCTCAATAACTCTTGCAGATTTGCAGTAAAGTCTGGTATTACATATATTAAAACTATCATTATACTAGATCCTAAAATATTAAAAATAAAGTGGGCAGCAGCAGATTTTTTTGCTGTTTTAGATGCTCCAATACTAGATAGGATAGCTGTTACTGTAGTACCAATATTACTTCCGAGTAAGATAGGTACCCCAGAACTAAAATCTATAATCCCAACAGATACTAAACCTACTAATATACCAAAAGTTGCACTACTACTTTGTATTAATACAGTTATTACCATCCCGGCCAATACACCTAGTATAGGATATGTACCAAAGTTTTTCATTACTTCAACTATGTACTGTGAATCCCTGAGAGGATGCATCGTATCACTCATTATATTAAGGCCTAAAAATAAGATACCAAACCCTAATATTACTTGACCTATGTATTGATATTTTTTCTTTTTAGAAAATAAATATGCTAAAGCGCCTAAGGTAATAGCGTGAAAGGCATAGTCACCAAGATCAAATGAGATCAACTGAGCAGTTACAGTAGTACCAATATTAGCTCCCATTATTACACCAATTGACTGATATAATGTCATTAATCCAGCATTTACAAAACCAACTACCATCACTGTTGTAGCACTACTACTTTGTATGATTGATGTTACTCCAGTACCAACAAGAATTCCAGAAAATGTATTTTTAGTAAGAAAAGCTAGAAAATGCCTTAATTTTTTACCTGCAGTTTTTTGAAGACCTTCACTCATCTGTTTCATTCCATAAATAAAAAGGCCTAATCCACCAGTTAAACCAACTATCATTTCAAATGACAAAACACAAACACCCCCAAATATTATTTTAACTCAAATTATTGTTATCACATTCATATTATAATTTAGGGGTGTGTTTTTTAAATAACCCCTATTCTCTCACGATTTTCTTTTAATTTTAATTTAACAGTATCAGTTAATAAATCTGCATAAGAAAATGATAAGATCCTATCTTGTCCATTGTCTTTAATCTTGACAATAAAAACACTTGGATAAGTTTTATCTAAGACTCCCTCTTTATTAATAGATCTCCTTCTACCACGGTCTGCTTTAATGATCACTTCTTTTCCTAAATAATTCGATATCTCTCTTTTTATTTTACTAAGCGTATTTTTATTCATAAAAACCCCCTAGCTATTCACATTAAAACTGACCTTTTAGTTCTTACAATATAAGTAAGCATCTTTGCATTAGTGGATTATATAAAAAAACAAAGTGACTGTCAAGTTCTATATCTACTTTGTATACTTATCTGCTACGTTTGAAGCAGCATATGAATCAGGCTTAATTAATGCATCATAACCACTTCCTACAACCATTCCAACAACTTCTTTGATAATTTCACTGCTTGATCCATTAGGACCCACATCAATATGAATTTCTATATCCATAGTTGATGTTGAATTATCAAAAGAGATATAATCAGTAATTTTACTTGCTACCATCAAACTTCTTGAAACCTCATGAAATATTCTCTTTTTGAAAACGCTTTTCAGTTCTACTTTCTTCTTATGGTAAAAATATCTTCCTCCTCTACCCACTCGATAAATAACGATTGCGGTTACAAATACAGCCTCATTAAATCCAGGATGAGAATCGGTCCCTATTATTAATTTATAATGACTATCAGGTTTTTCTTTTACAAATGATAAGATACTCTGAAATGTTTCTTTTATATTCATTTTTCCATGAGTTGGGCTAATAAAAAGCATTTTCATCACTCTTTTTTGTTAATTATTTTCAGAAAGTTATTACTTAAAGCAACCATATCTTCAATTGCTAGCTTTTCACCTCTAATTCTACTATTTATATTTGTCATCTTTAATCCTTTTATTATTGTATCTTTACTTATTTCAATATGAGGTGATAAAGTTAAACTATTTTTAATGTTTTTTCTTCTTAAGTTAAAGATAGCTCTAACTACTTTAAAGAAAAAATCTTTATCTTTTACATTATAAGGTACTTCACAATGTGGAATTAATCTTACAACTGAAGAGTCTACTGCTGGCCGAGGCAAAAATGAATCAGGCTTTACCTTTAACAAAATTTCTGTTTGGTAATGAAACTGAATAAATATAGATAAACTACCATACTGTTTGGTTCCTGGTAAGGCAGTCAATCTTTCAGCAACTTCTTTTTGCATCATAACTACCATTTTTTCAATATTAAGAGGTGAAAAAAGCAGGTTTTCAATAATAGGTGTTGTAATATAGTATGGTAAATTTGCAATTACTTTTATTTTTTTATCTTTAAGATTATTATCTAAAAGAAACTTATCCCAGTCTATTTGTAATATGTCATGATTGATAATTACTAGATTTTTATTATCTTTAAATAAATCTTTAAGTATCTTTATAAATCTATTATCTTTTTCAACACTAAACAATCTTCCCTCTTTAATCTCTTTTAGTATATATTCGGTTAATGATCCAATTCCTGCTCCAATCTCTAATATATTATCATCTTTTTTAATTTCTGCAATATCTACTATATCTTCCATAACTTTACTCTCGATTAAAAAATGTTGCCCTAAATTTTTATTTAGTCTTATATTATATTTTTTAATTATCTCTTTAGTTTTATTATATGTTGCTATTCTTTTTTTCATCTAATCCCCTTATCTGTTATTTATATGTACATTTTATCACACTATTTCTCTAAATGTAAAATTATCTTATCTTAACAATCCCTTTTTTGATACATTCAATTAGAGCCTGGGTCCGATGATCAACTGAAAGTTTTTGTAAAATACTACTTACATGATTTTTTACAGTTCTTTCGCTAATCATTAACTGTTCAGCTATTTTTTTATTGGACATACCTTTTGAAATTAGATTAATAACATCTAATTCTCTATCTGTAAGATTATTATATTTATAATCTTGCTTCCTATCACTAATTTTATCTCTTGTCTGAATAGGGTTCACATATTTTTTTATCATACTGTATAAATAATTTTGATCTTTTGAAGGTGAAATTGCCAAATCAATATATTTATTAATATCATCTTTGATAATCTTTTGATCTCCCTTAATAATAAAGATCGAAACTTTTTGATCTTCTTTTTTTAAATTAATAACAATCGATTTAAGTTTTTCATTATTTATGTTTTGGCAGTTGATTAATACTAAATCTGGTTTGAACTTATTAAACACTGTAAATACATGATCATACTTTGATAACGAAAAGACAGATTTAATCTTATCCTTGTCCTTAAGTAAGGTTGCAATAGCATCTTTATATAGTTTATTTCTATCAAAAATTAAAATTTTTATATTACCCATACTTTCACCTTTTTATTAGATATTATTTATTCTTTATTAAAAAACTTTTAAACAACAAAAGATTGCTTTTAGTCATCCTATAATTTAGATTACTTTATTAATAGGTTGATTACCCTTTAAGACTTCAATTACATTTTTAGCAGCTATTTCTGCCATCTTATTTCTAGCTTTAATAGTTGCAGAACCAGTATGAGGTGTTAAAATTACATTATCTAAGTCAAGTAATCCTTTACTTACTTCTGGTTCATTCTCATAAACATCTAAACCTGCACCATATATTTTTTTATTTTTTAAAGCCGTTACAAGTTCAGCTTCATTGATAATGGATCCTCTGCCTGTATTTACTAAAACAGCAGTGTCTTTCATAATATCAAACTCTTTTTTCCCAATTAAATGGTAAGTGCTATCATTTAATGATGCATTAACTGTAATGAAGTCTGATTTTTTTAATAAGTTATTTATATCTGAGTATTTCACATTTAGTTTTTTTTCTTCTGTTTTATCTAAAGCTGCTCTTTTAGTATAAAGTACATCCATCTTGAAACCCTGAGCAATCCTTGCAACTGATTTACCTATTCTGCCAAAACCAATAATACCTAATGTTTTTCCATGTATTTCGTGACCTAATAATAGCTCTGGTCCCCAACCTTTAAACTTTAGCTGTCTAACAAATTTGTCAGATTCAACAACCCTTCTGGAAACTGCTAAAATTAATGCCCAGGTAAGTTCAGAAGTTGCTTCAGTTAATACATCAGGTGTATTAGTTACATATACATTATTATCTTTGGCTGCTTTAATATCAATATTATCATATCCAACCGCATAATTTGCTATTATCTTTAACCTATTACAACTTTCAATAACTTCTCTATCTATATCATGGCTGAGTAAGGGAATAATCGCATCCGCGTCTTTACCCATCTTAATTATTTGATTTTTAGTTGGATCATCTTGATTTGAATATACTTTAATTTCAAATTTATCTTTTAGTAAGTTCATTCCTAGATCAGGAATCTTTCTAGTTATAAATATCTTTTTCATCTTTAATTACTCCCTCCAAATAATTTATCATACTCGTTTTTTATCTTTCCTTGATTATAGCTTAAACTATTTTCTTCATTATTTAAAATTCTTAAAGCTCCTAATGCTAAATTTTTAATCTCTTCAGCCCCTGGATAAACATATACCTCTGCAATAAAGTTTATGCTTTTTTTAATTCTATCTGTTATATAATTTGAATTTGCCAAACCACCAGTAATAAAGATACCATCAACATCCCCCTTTAAAACCGTTGCCATTGCACCAATCTCTTTAGAGATTTGATAGATCATTCCATCATATACTAACTTAGCTTTTTGATCATTAGAGTCAATTCTTTTTTCAATCACCAAGGCATCATTTGTACCTAGATAGGCATTTAACCCACCACCACCTAATAATCTTTTTTTAAATTTATTTCTGTCTGGTTTGTTCTCAAAAATATACTCTGCAAGGTCAAGACTTGGTAAAGTACCAACTCTTTCAGGTGAATAAGGCCCACCTTGGTTAGCATTATTTACATCAATTATTCTACCATTTTTTAGAGGAGCAACTGAGATTCCTCCTCCTAGATGAACACCAATAAGATTACTTTCATTAAACTTTAGCTTTAACTCTTCTGCTGTTTTTCTACCTATAGATTTTAAGTTGAGGGCATGAGATTGGCACTTTCTTGGCATTTCAGGGAGTCCAGATAATCTTGCAATCTCTTCAAATTCATCAACTGAGATGGGATCAACCGTATATGAAGGAATATTTAAACCTTTGGAAATATTAAAAGCAATTATTCCTGCTAAGTTTGAAGCATGGGATGCATTTTTTTCGTCTCTTAAATCTCTTATTAAATCTTGATCGATCAAATAAGTGCCTCCTATTAAAGGATCTAGACCTGCTCCTCCCCTAGCAACTACTGTATCTAATTCATCTAAAGTATAATCAGATTTTTTTATCTCCTTTTTGATTAAATTTTCTCGCCATTCTAACTGATCCATTATACTGTCAAATTTACTTATTATTTCACTTTTATGTTTTAATGTTTTTAAATAGACTTCGTTTTCATCTTCAAATATGGCTATCTTTGTAGATGTAGAGCCAGGGTTAATTATTAATAATTTGAACATCAAGATCTCTCCTTTTATTAGTCTTCTCTTATTAATAATTCTAAAGTAATATTATAATCCCTTTTTTAAAATTCAACTTCTTCAAAAGATAGTAATCCATTTTTGAATGCTTTAATTACAATTTCAAGCTTTGAGCTGGCATGAAATATATTAAACAACTTCCTTTTATGATATTTTATTGTACTAATACTTAAATGAAGCTCGTTCGCAATTACCTTTTCAGTATAACCATTAGCCATGTTCTTTATTAAGTATAACTGTTTTTCTGTCAGGTTATTAAATTTATTATTCTTATTTAATAATTTATAATCGATCTTTAGTTTTAAATTATCTTGAAATATCTTACACAGGCAGATAACTTCTTTTTTTATAATATTTCTGCTAATTATATTGATATATCCTAATATGTTTTCTTTTATCATAAGAGGAAAGGCAATACTATAAAAAGAATTAAAAGGCTTACAGTAATGATGACCAGGTAGAATAGATATCGGCTTTCTTGTCTTTTGAGCCAAGTAAACTGCATTTGTACCAGCTTCTTTTTCTATAAATGAAAACCCCCTTTTAATTTTATACTTTTCTAAAATATTTTCTATATTTGGCTCAACTATAATTTCTAATAGATTTAGGTTTTCATTAACTAAAAAAAAGCAGACCTTTTGATCTATTTTATCTATTATTTCAGAAAAATAGTTATTACAGTAGTTTAATAAGCCAGCCTGCTCATCTAGATAAGCAGACTCATTATTTTGCTTGTAAGAGTTATTATTAACTACTCTTTTAGTTTTGTATTTAATACATCTTGACCAAGATGTAGTTACTTCTTTTTTTATCTCTTTATAATCAAAATCCCATTTATTAATATCCATAAATATTCACCTCTTTATCATCACAAATTAAGAACTTTTTAATTTTTAATTTATTATCAAACCGATATTTTTAAATCTATATATAAAAAAACCTCGATTAAATTCATCCATTTGATAAAATAGATGAATTTAATTGAAGTAAGATAGAATAATAATTTCTTAAATGAAATCTAATTTTTCAAGAAAATAATATATTATTTTTCTCTGATCAACTATTATAGAAGCATTCACCAACATACCACTTTTGTACTGTATCTTTTTTCTTTTACCACCCTTAATTAATTTTGGTTCAATATTTGCAGTTATCTTATATATGTAACTTTGTTCTTTAAGATTTGTTACTTCTGAATCAATATTTAGAACTTTACCGTTTGCTATACCATGTTCTTTATAAGGATAAGAAGCAATCTTATATCTTATCTTATCATCTTTTTTAATCTTTAATACATCTTTGTTTTTTACTATTAAATCTACTATATATTTATCGTTTGTTTCAGGTATAATCTTCATAATTATATCTCCAGCTGGAATGTAATCTTTAAGATTATATCTTTTAATAAGCTGTATATTTCCAGAAATCGGTGCTCTAATTTTATTTTCTTTTATTCTTTGAACTATTTGCTCTAACTGCCTATTATTATTGTTTATCTGTTCACTGTACTTTATAACTTCCCTTTTTAGACTAACTAATTGAGAGTTTTTATATAACTCTAACTGATATTTAATATCTTTTAACTCTCTTTTTATTATATTGAGCTCATTTTTGGATATACTCACACCTTCAAACTGTTTTAAGGTTTTTAATCTTTTTTTCTTATGATCAATTTTTTCTTTATACTGTTGTATTTTTCTAAAAATTAGATCTTTTTCAGCTCTGTATATAGGATTGATAATATCAGTTTTTATTTCCTGATTATTTAGATATGAAATTAAAAGTTTTAGATCATCTACTTTGTCTTTTAATTTATGATTTTTTTTAATCAGTAGTTCTTTTTTTATTTTTAATTCTTTATCATCTATTTCAAATACAAGATCACCTTTTGAGATTATTTCTTTGTCGTCAGCAATATAACTTAAAAAACCTCCTCTTATATTATAAATTGTACTTGTATTATCACTGTATCTAATTACTCCATTTGTATTGATCACAACATCTACCTCTTCAAAGATTAACCAGAGCGAAAACACTATAAGTAATAATAAAAAAATAGTTAATATTATATTAGTATATATTTTACTTTTAGTGTTTTTATGATACCTTCTTTTACTAATTGAATTTATATCATTATATATATACTTCAATATAGATAACCTCATTTATAATTGTTATATTTGTTCTTCCCAGATCTTACTGTAATAGTCATTATTATTTATTAATTTTTGATGTGTTCCTTTTTCAATAATTTTACCCTTTTTTAAACAAATAATTTGATCACATTTTTTAATTGTTTTAAATTTATGTGAAATTATAATTGTTGTCCTATTTTCAAATAATTTATCAATCATTTTATAGATTTCTTTTTCTGTAAATAAATCTAAATTGTTGGTTGCCTCATCAAAGATTATTAAATCCGGATCTTTCAACAAAACTCTAGCAATTGCAATTCTCTGTCGTTGACCTCCTGATAAATTTCTACCTTTCTCTGTTATTTTAGTTTGATATCTATTTGATAATGTATTGATATAATTATGTATTTTTGCTTTTTTTGCAGCAGCTATTACATCTTTTTTATCATATTTTTTATTATCCATTCTAATATTTTCATAAATAGTTTTATTAAACAAAAATATATCTTGTGGTACATAACCTATCTTTTCTCTTAATGCAGTTGTCTTAATATCTTTGATACTGTTATTATCAATAACAATTCTACCTTTATTAATATCATAAAACTTTAACAATAATTTTATTATAGTTGTTTTCCCTGATCCACTTTTACCCACAAATGCTACTTTTTGGCCTTGCTTTATCTTAAATGAGATTCCTTTTAATACTTTATCCTTCATATTGTAAATAAATTCTACATTTTGAAACTTTATATTACCTTTAATCTTTTTGTTTACTATACTATTATTTGACTTTCTTTCTGGTTTTAATTCCATTATTTCCTTAAGACGTTCTAATGCAACTAAGGCATTTTGTATTTTAGGTTGTAGTTTGACTAAATTTTGTAGTGGCTTATAAAAATATACCAAAAGTGCATTAAATGTTATCAACTGTCCGATAGTAAGATTACCCTTTATTACCTGATAACCCCCGGTCCAAAGAATAATTGTTTCCCCTAAAGCCGCTAAAAGATTATCAATAGAATTCTGAACATTTTTTAAAAATGAAGCCTTAAATACCTTTTCAACAAAATTTAAAAACCTATCTTCATTTATTAAATAACTGTAGTTTTGAACATTTAATGACTTTATTGTATTTATCCCATCAATCGTTTCTACTAAAGTAGTCTGTAAATCTGCTCCTTTTTCCATTTCTTCTTTTCTAATTTTATTATGTCTATTAGCAAAAACCAATACTAAAACTATATAAAATGGAATCAAAATTAAAGCAATTTTAAAAAGAAAACTACTTTGAAAATAAAGTACAAAACCACCACCAATTATTAATAGTGAATCAATTAAGATTGAAATAGTTGCACTGGAAAGGGCGTCTCTAATCTTGCCTGAATCATTTATTCTGGATAAAATCTCTCCAACTTCTCTTTTTTCGTAAAAGGATATTGGCAAACTTAAAATATGTTCTATATAATCCATGATTAATTTGATATCTATTTGCTGACTTAAATAAAGGGTAAGATGGTTTCTAAAAGCATCCATCATGACTTTAAAAACAGCAATTATTATTACAGCTATTGATAAAATATGAAGGGTTTTAACTAAACCATTGATTAATATATAGTCTATTAAATACTTGAAGTAAAAAGAACCAATAATACCAAATAAAGTATAGAATATTGATACAATAAATATTTTGCCAATCAATTCTTTATTACCCTTCATACTATCAAATATAAACTCATTTTTACTAACTGTTTGATACTCTAAATTTGGGTGCTTATTATTTTTAAATAACAGTAAAATATTGGTCCAAATCTGTTTAAAATCAGTTTTATCTAATAAAAGTAGCCCCTTATCAGGATCAAATATTACTAGTTGTTTTTTATATATTTTATAGACAATAAGATAATGAGATATATTCTCTCTTATTACATGTGCTATAAAGGGAGTTTTTAAACTTTGATTTAAGTCATCAATATCTGCTTTTACACCTTTAGCAGAAAAACCAATATTTTCAGCTGTTTTTATTAATCCATAAGCAGAAGTACCCATCTGATCTGTACCAGAAAACTCTCTTAAAATACTAATTGGATATGATTTATTATAGATATTAGCTATGGTTGTTAAACAAGCGGTTCCACAATCACTATGATCTTTTTGCTTAACAAACAGCTTTCTTTTAAATATTTTTAAATAATATAAATATATTTTTCTTATTATTTTCTGCATTTTTTCTCCCTATATTATTTTATTAGTTTAATAAATA
>JAIPEV010000049.1 GCA_021736965.1 Halanaerobiales bacterium
TTTTTCATTACTATCATCTATTTTTACTCTTACATCTTTTTTTGATAAACTTTCTTTAACTTGATATGAATAATTAAGTTGATCATCTGAAACCGGTAATATAATAGCCTGAACAGGAGCTAACCAGGTTGGAAAAGCGCCTCCATACTTTTCAATTAACATTGCAAGAGTTCTTTCATAACAACCCACAGAGGTTCTGTGAATTACATATGGTCTTTTCCTCTCATTGTTTTGATCAACATATGTCATATCAAATCTTTCTGGGAGGGCAAAGTCGATCTGTACAGTTATAATTGTATCTTCCTTACCATGTACATTTTTAAACTGAATATCTAACTTTGGTCCATAAAAAGCAGCTTCTCCAGTTGCCTCAATATAGTCTAGGTCTAACTTATCTAAAATGTTCTTCATTTTTTCTTGTGAGTCTCTCCATGCTTCAGGATTGTCAATATATTTATCCTTTTTATTAGGATCCCATTTTGAGAATCTAAACCAAATATCCTCTCTAATTCCAAGAGTATCCATAATATAATCGATAAGATCGATAACCCCTTTAAACTCTTTTTCAAGTTGCTTTGGAGTTACAATCAAGTGTCCTTCTGATATCGTAAACTGTCGAATTCTAATCAAACCATGCATCTCTCCAGAGGCTTCATTTCTAAATAAACTTGAAGTTTCAGAATATCTAATTGGTAAATCTCTATAACTTCTTAATTTTGAATTATAGATCGTAAACTGATAAGGACAGGTCATTGGTCTTAGTGCTAATACATCTTCATCCTTATTCTCATCACCAATAATAAACATATCATCTTTATAGTGTTCCCAGTGGCCTGAAAGTTCATAAAGCTCTTTTTTGGCCATAAAGGGTGTTTTAGTAATCTTATAGCCTCTTTTTTCTTCTTCGTCTTCAACAAAACGCTGAAGCAGTTGAACAACCTTAGCACCTTTAGGTTTAAGTAAAGGCAACCCCTGTCCTATAACATCTGAAGTCATAAATAAATCAAGTTCTCTACCAAGTTTATTATGGTCTCTTTTTTTAGCTTCTTCAATTTGCTTTAAGTGTTTTTTTAGGTCTTTTTTATTAACAAAAGAAGTACCATAGATTCGTTGAAGCATCTTATTTTTTTCATCACCACGCCAGTAAGCACCTGCAGTTTTAAGCAGTTTGTATGCTTTCACCCAGCCTGTAGAAGGAAGGTGAGGACCTCTACAAAGATCAATAAAATCACCTTGTCTATAAAAACTAAGGGTTTCATCTTCTAACTCTTCAATAAGTTTTACTTTATAATATTCTTGCTTTTCTTTCATAAGTTTAACTGCTTTATCTTTTGGTAGTTCTTTTCTTTTGATATCAAGATCAGCTTTTATTATATTATCCATCTCTTTTTCAATTTCTTCTAAATCATCAGGACTTAAGCCTTTTTCTAAATCAAAGTCATAATAGAAACCATCTTCAATAGTTGGGCCGATTGCTAACTTTGCCTCTGGGTAAATTTTTTTGACTGCATGAGCCATGATATGTGATGTAGTATGCCTATATATATCCAAACCTGCTTTGGAATCAATCGTTATAATATTAAGGTCTACATCTTCTTTAATCAAATAATCTGAATCTACCTTTTGCCCATCAACAATACCTGCTATGGCATCTCTACCCAGACCTTTCCCGATTGAAAATGCAACTTCTTTTACAGTTTTATGCTGATCAAACTCTAAGATACTACCATCTGGTAACTTTACATTAATACCTTTCACTTTTTATTTTCCCTCCTCAAGATAATAATAAAAAAATAGCTTAAAAATAAAAAAAGGCTTAATTCATCTATTCTAGAGACGAATTAAGCCGCGGTTCCACTCTAATTGGTATATACCCTCTTAAATCAATAACGGTTTGAATCCGGGTAAAAATACTGACTTTTCTTTTTACCTGCTCCAAGGTGGTTTTTAAAAGATAACTGTTTAGATACTTTCAGCCTAAGGTACCATTCTCTTTAAAACAGTTTATCAGTCTACTTTCCTCTTCATCACATTTGATAAATATATTTTTTTCAATTATACAACTTAAAAATTTTGTTGTCAAGATATTAAAACCATTATCAAAAAAAGTATTTAGATTACTTAACTATTTTTATTTTATCAATTTCTAAGGTTAATAAATCTATTAAGATCAATTGGTTTTTTAAAACATCTTCTCTTTTTAGATAAACCTTTAACCCCTCAATAACTTGAAGAGAAGCAACAACAGATACAACAGGAGATAATACATTTGGAGTTGAATTATCATTATTTGCCGTATTAAAGATATTTTTTAGTCTAAACTTTTCTTGAGCTAAGATTACTGCAATCTGACCATACCAGCTGTTAACACCCCCATGAATCAAAGGAATCTTATTTTTTAATGCTAGTTTTTCTAAAATAAATCTTGTTTCAAAATTATCAAGGGCATCAAATATAATATCCAGATCAGAAGGCAAAGAAATATTTTTATTAATCTTTTCATTCTTTTTAACTATCTTTGTATCTAAATCAAAGTTATCAAGGTGATTTTTTGCAACTTGAACTTTATAGTTACCAATATCCTTCCTTCCATAAAATATCTGTCTATTTAGATTAGATAGCTCAACCTTATCATTATCATACAGGTAGATTTTATTAATACCAATCCTTTGTAACTGCTGAGCTTGGTGAGTGCCGAGCCCACCTGTACCAGCTATCATAACAGTTAGATTACTTAACTTATTATTTTCTGCAGTACTGAAAATATCTTTTTGTCTTTTTAAGTACTCTTTCATCAAATCAACCTCCGGCTGAAGGAGGAAACAAGGTTACATTATCCCCATCTTCAATTAAGGTGTCAAGTTTATCTATATGAAGTACATTTTTACCATTGATTAATATAATGGAACCGGGCTTTATCTGCCCGGTGTCCAAAAGCTTTTCACTAAAGTAGCCCTCAAAGTCATTATCAAGTTTTTTTATTAACTCTTCTATACTAATCGGCTGATCAATATAATAATTAATTCCTGCTGACTTTAAGTTCAACTTAAAAAGTGAATGGAACTTTACTTTAACAACCATTTTAAAGACCTAAATCATTTAGTTTTTGCTTTGTAATATAGCCATCTTGTCCCCAACCTCTAAGTTCATAGTATTCTTTTAATATCTCTTTATATTTTGATAGATTACCTTTTTGTGGTCCATTTGGAATTGGTTTTTCAGTAAATCTGGCTGGAAGACTATCTTCTTTAGGTGTTATACCAGCTTCAAGGTTAAACTTCCTTTCAAGATTATATATTCTTTCTCCAACTTTCAGTAACTGTTCAGGAGAAAAATCAAATCCAACCCCACTATTTACAAGATCATTATAATCTTCAAGTCCTAGTTCAAATGAGGTGAATAAACACATTCCAATTGAATCTATAATTGCTGTTAAGTCTTGGAATGTTTTAACCCATTCTGGTTTTCCTTTAAGTTCCTGAGGTTCAAGTTTTTCAGGTACACCCAAGATCTCTGGAGAAATCATATAACCTCTAACATGACAACCACCACGGTTAGATGTTACATACTGAAGTCCATGACCTTGAACTCCTCTCGGATCATAAGCAGGAAGTTCCTGTTTTTTTACTGTCATCGAAAATTCAGGATGTCCTTTTGACTCAGCAAAACGGTAAGAACCCATTGCCAGTTCATCTCCAATACCTTCTCTGTAAGCCATCTTTTTAGTATAGTAAATAATTGATTCCGAAGATCCAAACTTAAGCTCTGGACCATTATCTAACTCATCCTTATCTATATATCCTTTTTCATATAGTTCCATCGCACAGGCAATTGTTGTTCCAGCTGTAATAGTATCTAATCCCAATTCATTACATAAAAAGTTAGCTTCTGTAACTGCATGGAGGTCATCTACACCACAGTCTGCTCCAAAAGCCCAACCAGTTTCATATTCTGGACCTTCACCCTTTCTACCATTAGGGAGCTCAACTTCTCTACCACAACGGATTGGGCAACCATAACATCCTGTATTATTAGTTAAATAGCCCTTTTCTACCAAGGCTTCACCTGAAACCTCACTTGTATATTTAAATGTAGCTTCCTGGAAGTTTCTTGTTGGATATAGTCCATTTGAATTTATTATATTGTCTAATACCTTAGTACCTAGTGCAGGTAAACCCTCACCAGTGACTCCATTTTCTTTAATTCGCTTAGTATGTTTTTTTACAACCTCCATCAACTTATCTTTATTATAATCTATAGTTTTTTGATCTGCCTTTACAATGACTGCTTTCAGATTCTTAGAGCCCATTACAGCTCCAACACCCGTTCTACCTGCTGCTCTGTTTTTATCGTTCATAATAGATGCAAATAACACCTTATTTTCTCCAGCAGGTCCAATACAGCTAACCTTTGCGTTTGAATTTCCAAACTCTTCTTTTAATAAATCAGTACTTTGATTAACATTTTTACCCCAAATATTATTAGCATCTTTAATTTTAATTTGATCACCGTCAATCGATAGATATACTGGTTTATCTGCTTTACCTTCAAATATAATCAAATCATTACCACTAAATTTAAGTTCTGCCCCAAAAAAACCACCTGAATTACTACTAGCAATTGTACCTGTCAATGGCCCTTTTGTAACTACCATATATCTTCCACCGGTAGATGCAGCCGTACCTGTCAGTAATCCAGTAGCAAATATCAGTTTATTATCAGGACTTAATGGATCTACCTTAGGATCAATTTCATCATAGAGTATTTTTGAAGCTAAACCTCTACCACCCAGGTATTTTCTTACCTTGTCACCTGTTATTGTTTCCTTTTTAATCTTACGATTTGTCAAATCTACCCTTAACAAATCAATCTCACTTATAAATCCCATTTTTAATATACCCCCTTTGAATATTTCTTCTTCTTTCCAAACACGGGAGGAAGACCAATTTCTCAATCAACCCAGTGGTTTAGTAACCATAAAACAATAACTATGCTTCTTAGGTTAAAAAACTCGAAGGTATATTATATAAATTAGATGATTAACCGATAATTCCTCCATAGTTACACATATTTTTTTATATTTTCATCATACCTCAATACATTTAAGGACATTGAATTACTCCTTTAGCCCACAAACAGTCTCCACAGACTGGAAACTGATTTCCATGACAGTCTTCTTGATTGCTTTTAGACATATCACAACCTGAACATTGAGTACATTCAGAAAAGGGAAACTCGATAACTTTTTTTCTAAAACTTTTAAACTCTTCACTGTTCCAGATAGTTGATATCTTTTCAGACTTAATATTACCAAGAACATATTTTTTTATATGCTTTTTTCTTTCCCTAATATAACAGTCATAACTGTGCATTAATGGTACACATGGGCTAACCTCTCCCTTCCAGTTAACTGCAATACTGCCTTCTTCAACGAATTTACAGTATCCCCGATGAGGATCAAAGTCTATCTGATTTGTACTGATAGAACTTGTTTTGCCAGATATACCTGTTATATTTTTTACTGTATCTTCTCTTAAATCTGTTGGAGGTAGATAAACCTCAGGTCGATGCATTGTCCTATCTTGAGGTTTAGATCTACTAATACTGTAAGAATAAAGGATTTCATCAACCATCTCTTCTGTATAAGGAAGTACGTTTGTTAAAAATATGAAAGAAACACCCAGTTCAATAACTAACTTTCTTAAGCTCTTTAACTCTTTAATATTAGATTTCATTAATACATATTCTAAGCCTATTTCTACATCACTTTTTCCCATTTTATCTCTTGTTTTTTTAAATAACTTGATACTTTCTAAAACCTCTTTTAAGTCAGCACCTGATCTTATATCCGAGAAAGTTTCAGATGAGGTACCATCAATAGAAATCACTATACTATCTAACCCTGCCTTAAGTAGTTTTTTTGATCTTTTTTCAGTTAACAACAAACCATTTGTTATTACCTGAGTATTCATATCTAAGCCTTTTGCTAGTTCAATCATCTTAGCTAACTGATTATGATATAGTGGTTCCCCAATTCCCCAAAAGCTTATCCTTTTAAGATGATTAAAGTTTTGTAAACCTTTAATTAAATTTTTATAATCTTTAATATCCATAAATCCCATGCTTTCATCCCAGGAATGCCGAACACAAGTTTTGCAGTTTAAGTTACAGTCACTTGTTGGTTCAATATATATTTTTTTTAGCTCTGGATCGACTTTTTTAAAGTATAGGTTTCCATCCTTAACAGTAACTTTATATTTATTATTATTTAAATTTAACTTATTTATTAATTCAGCTGGTAGTTTAATTTGCCCCTCTTTGTTAATTGCAAGTTCTGTTTCCTTTAAATCTTTTTCACCAAATAGATCGGTCCTCCAATACTGTGGATTATTGATTAAAAAACTCATCTAATTCTCCTTTCTTTTTAAAAACTATAGATAATAAACTATAACAAGTTGAACTATACCAATTATAAAACCGATAAATCCACCGAGTACTTCAATGTGTTTTAACTCCTTGCCTGCTATTTCAAGGACTATACTTTCTAATTTAATAAAAGAAAAGGATTTAATTTTATCTTTTACTATCTCTTTTATTTTAACTTGATCTTTCATTTTATCAATAATAGTTTCAATCCAATCTTCAAAGTTTGAATCAATCTCTTCTGTTATTATTTCAACAATAATTTCAGAACTTATATCTTTTACTAATTGTGGTAAGATATACTTAAAGTTTTTATTTATCCTTTTTTGTACTGTTTCTTCGATTACCAGATTCAATTCATCTCTTATTAGATCTTGATCAAGTTCTCTAATTATACTATCGAGCGATAAAAGATTTTGCTCAATACTTTCTGCAATACTTACAGCAAGTTCTTCTCTTCTTGAAGGTAAAAGCCCCTGAATCTTCATCTTAAGTATAGGTATATTTATTGGTTTTAATGGTCTAAAAAGCATTTTTACTGCAATGTAGTTCGTAAAATAGCCTATAACTGCTCCAATAAAAGGTATTAATAAGTAATAGTAATTCATATTTATCTCCTTAAATAAAAAAATTCCCGGACAGCCGGGATACCTTGTTTAATGTTTCTGGTGTGGGTAAGTGGATTCGAACCACTGGCTTCTACGATGTCAACGTAGCGCTCTGACCAGCTGAGCTATACCCACTTATAGTGGTGCCGGGGATCGGGCTCGAACCGATACGGGAAAAAATTCCCACCGGATTTTAAGTCCGATGCGTCTGCCAATTCCGCCACCCCGGCTTAATTATTATATCTAAGTGCAACAATAAATATTATAGCATTATGGTATTATACTGTCAAGTAATACAACTAACACCTACTATCGATAGACTTAAATTTTATTCTCTTTCATCATCTTAATAAAATGCTCTGAGAATACTGGATCAAACTGACTACCTGATTTTCTTTTTATCTCTTTTAAAGCCTCCGCTTTTGAGATAGCCTTTTTATATATCCTTCCAGTTGTCATCACATCATAGGCATCCACAATACTAATTATTCGGGAAAGTAAGGGGATCTTGTTACCTTTTAACTTTCTAGGATAACCCTGACCATTCCAGTGTTCATGATGTGAAAGTACTTCTTGAGCTATATGTGAAAAATCTTCAATCTCAGAACAAATTCTATATCCAATAGAAGGATGAGTTTTTATCTTTTCCCATTCTGCTTTATTTAGTTTTCCAGCTTTATTTAAAATTTCTTCACTTATTACTGTTTTACCTATATCATGTAACCTGGCTAATAATGACAGTCTATTTTTCTCTGAAATATCAAGTTTAGTTCTATCTCCTAACTTCTTAGCCAAAATTTCTAAACGCTCAGCATGCTCTTTTGTTTCATGGCTTTTTTCCTGTAGTGTCTGTAAAAGGATCTCAACAATTTGACTTTTAGTACTTTCACTTTCAAGTAATTTATCTTTATACATCATATCTTCAGAAATCTTAAATAGATTTTGTATTTCTATTTTAGAACTATCTTTAATACTATAACCTACTGCTATTGAAATAGGTATTTCCTTTTCATCACCAATACTAACTCGTTGATCAATATTTTTAATTCTTTGATATAATTTTAATGCTTTTTCTTTACTGGTATTGTTCAGTAAAATAACAATCTGATCACCACCCCAACGAGCAATAATATCTTCTTTTCTAAAAGTGTTTTTTAGTACTTCAGCTGTTTTTTGTAAAAATATATCACCTACATTATGACCATAAGTATCATTAATCAGTTTAAGACCATTTAAATCAGCCATGATTAAAACAATCGGTAACTGTCTTTTTACATCAAGTCTTTTTATTTCCTCTTCAAAGTAGGCCCTGTTATATAACCCGGTAAGCGAGTCATGAAAGCTTAATTGTTTGATCTGTTCCTCTCTATTTTTTCGTTCAGTAATATCATTATAGATTGCATAACCTCCCAGAAACTCACCGTCAATATTTACAGGTATTCCTTTTATGATGCATTCAATTGGATTGCCATCTCGGTCATATCTAGTATCTTCTATTTCAACATATTCACCCTTTAATAACTTATTTGTTAAACTCTTATCAGCTGAATCTTTTTTGCTCATATTCATTACCTGATCTAAATCTCTACCTTTAATTTCTTCTATAGAGAATTTAAATAATTTTTCAAATGCTTGATTAATATCCACTACTTGATGTTTGTCATCTAAAATAGCTATTGGATCTGAAGAATTATTATATAGACTATTTAACCATTTATTTTCTCTTTTTATTTTATTTTGGGTTTCTATTTTATCTGTAATATCTCTTCCTGCTCCATATAAATACTTTCCATCAGAATTTGAATACCATTCAAAATGACGATAACTTCCTTCCTTAGTTTTATATCTATTTAAGTTAACAACATTTTTATGGTTTTTCTCTAATTTTTTAATTGATTTTCTCGTCTTTTTTATATCATCAGGATGAATGAACTCTTTGTAATGATGACCTATAATTTCTTCTTTACTAAAACCCAGAACTGATTGCCATGCTTTATTTGCTTTAATAATATTACCTTCAAGATCTGAGATAAATAATAGATCTGTTGAAATACTAAAAAAGTTTTCTAATCTATCCTTTGCTTTAATTAATTCCTTTTTATATTTTATACTCTCAGTTATATCGGTAGACAATATAAATATTCCTTCATCAACAGGTCTAGATATTATATGAAACCATTTCTTAGACCCATCAAATAGGTCTATTTTATAGTTTTTTTCTTTTATAACTCTTTCATTCATACTTTCCTTTAATAGCTCAAATATTTCAGTATCTTTTATCTCTGGAAATACATTATATATTTTTTTACCAACTATATCAGTCTTTTCTAGATTAATCTGTTTGCAAAATGCATTGTTTACATATAGATATTCCCAATCAAAATTAATTATTTGACAGCCCTCTAACATAGTATTAAATAAGTTTCTAAAACGTTTCTCTGATTCCTTTAGCTTTTGTCTTGCCCTGTACTTTTCAGTTATATCACTAAAGACTAAAATTACACCAAGAATTTCTCCTCGATCATTTTTTATTGGAGCAGCACTATCAACAATCTGTTTTTCAGTTCCATCTTTTGACACCAAGGTTGTATCATTAGCCAGTCCAATAGTTTCACCTTCTTTTAAAACTTTTTGAACTGGATCTTTAATTAATTTATCGTTCTTTGTATTCTTTATTTTAAATATATCTTTTAACTTTTTACCTTTTGCTTCTTTAATCTTCCAGCCAGTTAGTTCTTCTGCAGTATTGTTCATTTTAGTTATTTTAGCATCATTGTCAGTAGTTATCACTCCATCACCAATCGAATACAATGTTATATTTAATCTTTTTTCTTTATTTTTTAACTCTTTATTTTGAAAGATAATTTTAAGATAACTCTCTATAATATCTTTCATACTTGTTAATAGTTTTTCTTCTTGCCCTTTATATCCATTCTCTTTAGAATCAAGTATACATACTGTTCCAAAGATTTTATCATCAGGCCACTTTAAAGGAAAACCTAAATAAGAGATCATACCCAACTCAATATCAGGATTATCCTTCCATTTTTCATCTTTTGAGGCATTTGGTATCAGTAACATTTGATTTTTTTTAATTACAGTTTCACAGTAAAGGCCAGTTAGTTTTTCTCTATCACCAATCTGGTAAGGGTTACCATCACTATCACTTGATTTAAATACTTCTATATATGGAGGATCCGCTCTCATGATTAATGCAGCTGGAATATCTAATAGTTCTGCTATAATATTAACTAAATCCTGCCATTTCTTTTTTATATCACTCGGAATTAATATCTCATTTGTTTTTAATTGATTCATCTAGATCCTCCTTCCCTTTAAAGTAATAATATGTTTAATCTATATCAATTATAATTAATTATAAAAATCAAAAATCCTTTTTTTCTCTTTTCTTATACTGTACTATTTTTACATATATTTACAAAAACTTAGCTACATATAAAAAAATATCTCAATTTTAAATAATATTATTTAAAATTTTTTACAAAAAAAGCAAGGAACAGACTTATTTGAATCATTAAAAGAACATATGTTTACTATTTGAAATTATTGACAACTAATATTAGTTTAAGTATACTGTTAATAAGAACTTACATATTTCAATACGTCGTATAAATAAAAGGTGAGATATATGAAAAAATATATT
>JAIPEV010000050.1 GCA_021736965.1 Halanaerobiales bacterium
AAAAGAAATTTGAATAAGTAAACAAATAATTACAAATAACTAAATATGAAGAAAAAACAACAATTAATCCTGTCTAAATAAGTATAGAAGATTTTTATTGATCGATAGCTTGAAATAGATCTAAAACCACTTCGGGAAGCATAAAGATAAAAAACCTTAAAGCCTTATCATATAGAATCTTATTTTACACAGAAATGTATTTCTGGTAAGAGAAATACCTAAGAAGGTCTCTTTTATAAGATGGATTTAAAAAGTAAAAGATCTATAATACATTTATATCAATGGCGGGAACGTGTGGGAATCGAACCCACCAAAGGCCGGTCTGCCGACCTCCCACCGGATTTGAAGTCCGGGGTATCCACCATGGACACAGCCATTCCCATAAAAATTACTCCATCCAGTATTATACAAAAGATAATAATTAATGTAAATTATTTTATTAAAATTCTCTCTTCACCTTTTCTTTTTGTTATTCCTTTTTGATCAAAGTATTCTAATAAAGCAAGAGTATATTTTCTACTGCTATTAAGTAAATCTCTATATTTAGCTAAAGTAATAGTATTATTTTTTTTGAAATATTCTCTTAATATATCTTCAGCCTTTTTTATTGCAATATTTAAAAAATATATATCATTATTTAAAAGAATTAAAGTATTACTATCAACAAGGTATTCAAAAACTTCTTCTTTTTTAATATTTTGATCTAAGAATTGTTCTATATTTGGTGGAGAAAATAAATTATTTTGAAAAGTAGTAATAATTTGATCTTTAATCTCTTTTTCTTTACTACTCAACACTATTTCATAATCAAAATCTTTAACTTTAGAGTTTTTAAGTTCTACCTTTTTATTCTCTATTAAATCATTAAGAACCTGATTATAATCCTTATTGTTGATCGTAATAGATAACTGAGTTCTTAGCTCTTCAGAAGATATACCATACTTAAGTTTGTTTTGTTGATGGAATTGATTAACTTTATTTAGAATTTCATCTTTAAGTTTTTTATAGTTTTTAATATGAATCCAGCTATTTTTAGTACCCTTTGATAATGAAATAATCTTATAATCCTTTTCTAATCTTTTTAAGATTTCTTTAATTTTTTCTTTCCGCATACTGCTTTTCTTAATTAGATAATCATATGTAACTGTTTCCTTTTCATTTAATTCAATTAAATACTCTACTCTTTTTTGATCATTAAACTTTTCTAGTTTTTCTAATATTGTATCAATATCTTCCTTGAATCTATTTTTTCTTGTAGGATGAGTATCTAAGATATTTCCACCACCTATTGTATTCATTGGAGAATATCTTCTGATCACATAGTTTTCATTGAAATGGGCAACTAATTCTTCTTCTAATCTATATTGAACAAATCCAGATTCACCAGGTAATAACTCTTTTTTATCGAGTAAATATACTCTTCCCATCACTTCTTTTGCACCAATATGAAACCTAACCCTATCACCATGCTCGACAATTAGTTGAGTATTTTTTAAAACCTTTAGTCTTCCATTAAGGTACCTAGTATTAATTAAACTATCAGGTGTGGCAAGCACATCTCCTCGCTTTATTTCATCTTTTTCAATATTAGTTAAGTTTATTCCAACTCTTTGACCTGGGCAAGCACAATCAGCCTCCTTATTATGCACCTCTATGTTTCTTACCCTTACCTCTTTGTGAGCAGGATATATTTTCAAACTATCTTCAACATTAATTTTCCCATTTACTAAAGTACCTGTCACAATTGTTCCATGTCCTTTAATTGTAAATACTCGGTCAATTGGAAAATATACATTCCCAGATATTTCTTTTTCTTTGCTTTCTTGAATTAGATCAATCAATTCATTTTTTAACAATCCAATGCCTTCATTTTCAATTGAGGAAACAGGTACTATTAGTGAGCTATTTAAAAAAGTATCCGAAAGTTCTCCTTTAATTTCTTCAATCATTAAATCAAGCCATTCCTCTTCAACCAGGTCTATCTTTGTCACAACTATAATACCTTTTTTTACATTTAATAAGCTTAATATATCTAAATGTTCTCTGGTTTGAGGCATAACTCCTTCATCAGCAGCTATTACTAATAATGCAATATCAACACCACCTGCACCAGCCAACATATTTTTTATAAACTTTTCATGGCCTGGTACATCAACAATACCTAGTGTATATTTATCATTTAACTTTAAATCAGTAAATCCTAAATCTATTGAAATACCTCTTCTTTTTTCTTCAGAAAGTCGATCTGTATCTGTACCACTAAGGGCTTTTATCAAAGTAGTTTTGCCATGATCAATATGTCCTGCAGTTCCTATTATAAAGTTTTTAAAAGACATTATAAGTCCTCCTGGTCTATAGTGCTTTTTTTAGGGCTTTTGCGATCTGCGGAATTTCTTGATCTTTTATTGTTCTTAAATCAAATATCATACTATTATCATGTAATCTGGTAAAAATAGGAGGGTTATTCATCCTTAGTTTATATCCCAAGGTGTTTAAGTTTGATTTTTTAGTTTTTAACTTCAACACATAAGTAGGAATTCCCTGCAAGGGAAAAGCTCCTCCACCTACTTTTGAAGTTCCTTTATTTATTGATAAGAGATATTTGTCATTACATAAATTAATAATTTTTTCTTTTAATCTTTTTGTTTTATTTTTTATTAGATCACTCTTTTCGCTTATCATCTTTAAAGTTGGTATCTCTTCACGTTCTTTTTGTTTTATATATGATTTCAGAGTTGATTCTAATGTAGATAGTGTAAACTTATCAACTCTTAAAGCTCTTGTTAAAGGATTGTTTTTAAGTTTGTTAATGTATGCCTTTTTCCCTGCAATTATACCTACTTGTGGTCCTCCTAAAAGTTTATCACCACTAAATGATACTAAGTCTGCACCCTGTTTAATTTTATCAGCCACAGTTGGCTCATCTACTAATCCTAGATCACTAAGATCATTGATTATTCCACTACCCAGATCTTCAACAACTGGTATACTATACTTTTCACCTAGATCTACTAATTCTTTTAACTTTACTTCTTCAGTGAAACCTAAAATCTTATAATTGCTTGTATGTACTTTTAATAATATACCTGTATTATCGTTTATCTTACTTTCATAATCTTTAATAGATACCTTATTTGTAGCACCTACTTCAACTAATTTTGCTCCACTTTTTTCCATTACTTCAGGTATTCTAAATGATCCACCAACTTCAACCATCTCTCCTCTTGATAAAATCACTTCCTTGCCTTTTGCAAATGTATCTAAAATTAATAAGACAGCAGCAGCATTATTATTTACTACAAAGCCATCTTCTGCTACAGTTAATGAAATTAATAGCTCTCTTACATTTTCATATCTAGATCCTCTTTCTCCTGACTTTTTATTAATTTCTAATGTTGAATAGTTCTTAGCTACATTCACTAAATTATTAATAGCATCAGAAGATAAAATCGATCTTCCCAGATTAGTATGAACAATAATTCCAGTACCATTGATCACCTTTTCTAGATTTGGTTTTAAGTAATCAACTAAATAATCATTTACTTCATTTATTAAGCTTTTAATTTCTAAATTTATAACAAGATCATTTAACTTTTCAGTTTTAGTTTTAGCAATTATCTCTCTTTTTTTATCTAATATTGTTCTAATCGATTTTAAAACTAGTTCATGATTATATTTTTTTATTAATTTTTTTCCATATTCACTTTTAAGTAAATCATTAACTGCAGGTATTTTTTTAAAAAGTTCTTTTTTCATCATTATCCCTCTTATTTAGAAATAATTTCAATAGCATTTAAAGCTTGATTGATTTGATCTTCAGTATTAATATAGTTGAAACTAAATCCAACCATACCCTTGTTTTGAGTATTCAACCCTTTATGTATTAAGTGGGCACAATTCAGATCAGCTCTTATAGTTATTATATAATTGTTTTGCAGTAAATGAGCAAATCTATTAATACTTAGATTAATTAAATTTATACTTAATATGCCTACTTTTTTATCTAAATTAGTAAATCCATAGAAAAGTATATCTTAATATCTCTAGGCACTTTATTAAAATTTTAGTTAAATTTATTTCGTGTTTATATGTTTTATTTAATCCTTTATCATTAATTAAATCAAGATCAGCTCCCAAACCAATAATTCCTATTGTTGAAATATATCCTTAATGACTATATCTTTCTTTAAAATATTTTTTGTAAATTATATAACTTGCTCAACAATTAAAACAACAATTCCTTTACATACCATACCTTCTTCTGTATATATATCTTTTTTCCAAAGTGTTTGTTTAGTACTTTCAATTTCTAAGATATCAATGACGGCAATTTCTTCACTAGTTATTATTTTATTCAGCATAGCCACTTCTTCAACTTTTTTTGTTTTACTCTAACTTTTTAATTCTGTAATTATATACGTAAGACCTTTTTTTACTTTTTTCATTTCCTCTTTGGTATTTGAAGTAGATTACCTCTACTTACTTCTATCATGTATTTAATAACATTAACTATAACAGGGGCTTTATAAGTTTTTGAAATTATCCTGATTAGATTATCATATTTTGTTCTTACTCCAGGTTCATAACCAAATCCTCTTACTTTATATCTTCTATCAGTTGTAAATGATGAAAATATCTTCATTAACATATTATCATTTAATATATCAGTAACCATCACATCTAATACTTTCATCAACAGATCATCACCTTTCATCAATACAACTCCATCATGCCTAACAGAGGTCGTAAAATTTATATCATAACCATTATACTTAAGTTCTCTTAATTTGTTTTCAACTAATCTGGTTCAATCAAAATTTAAATACTTACTTTGGGATCTTTTTATACCAATTTATTTTTAAAGCAAACAACTGTTAGTTCTTGAATTTCTCTGTGATTTGTTATATCCTTACTGTAGCAATCTTGATTACTTTTTTAAATTATGAAAGGATTGATTGATTATGATCGATATTGATACCAATGATATTAAGAAAAAAAGAATCTTAAAATATTTTATCCAGGCCACCAAAGAAGTTATTGAAGAAAAGGGTATTGAAAATGTTACAATTAGAAATGTAGCTAAAATAGCTGGATACAATAGTGCCACAATCTATAATTACTTTGATAACTATAAACAACTTATATTTTTTGCTTCCCTCGATTTTTTAAGTGACTATATCCAGGCTATGCCTGATTATATTGCCAATGGTAAAGATGAAGTTGAAAAATTCATCTTAATGTGGGAATGTTTTTGTAAATATTCTTTTGAAACTCCCCAAATTTATTATGCTATCTTCACCGAGGAATTAGGCGATCACCCTGAAACTCTTATGGAGAAATATTTTCAAATATTCCCTGAAAAATTAGGAGATCCACCAGAAAGATTATTACCTATGTTATTAGACCCTGATCTTTCCCGCCGGGCTTCTATTGCTTCAAGACCCTTAATTGAAAATAATTACTTATCAAAAGAAAAAGCTGAAGAAGTGGATAATATGATAACTTATATTTACCACGGTATGTTAACTTTGTTTATTAACAATAGGATAGATTATACTGAAGATCAGGCATTACAAAAAATCACAGACCATATTAGAACTATTGTTAGTAATGCAACTTGTAGTAATTAATAAAAATAACTTCCTCGATATATATATCGGGGATTATTTTTTTAACAACTTAATATTATTTACTTACTGCCTCTTATAGATTCTTCACTTAGAAATCAGATATTGAATTACTATCAGCTACTCCATAAACACCATTTATAGTTTTTAATGATTAATTATCATTACTCACATCTCAGAAATCATATATAGTAGTTTAATTACTCCCATAACTAATAATCTAAACTCCAAAAGCTACCCAAAGATGTAAGCCACATTAAAATAAGAAAGTTTTTAGTATAAAATATATAAATTATTTAAACATTACTGAAATTATTTGAAATTGATATGCTCTAAATAACAATCGTAAAATATTTATTAATGAAATCACAAAACTTCTCTACCTAATTCTTTTATAATTTTAAAATTTATTATTATTTGTAACTATTAAATATTTTTTTATACTTTTATCCACTTTACATAAAAAAAGAATAGTAATGATAAACCATTACTACTCTTTCTTTAAACCTTAGAGATCACCCTTAAAGCAGCTCCTTTGGTATTTAAGTTTTAAACATGTCAGATTTTTTAAAAAATAGTCCTTTTAACTAAAAGTTTTGTTCTCTTTTTTTAGCCAGTCAGGAAATTTACAAATGTTGGTAATATTATATTAGATAAAATCTTTATTAATAATATAATTGACAAAGATTATCTTATTTTTTCTATATTTTTGATTGTCTCTTGATTCTCAACATGATATAACCCATCTATTTCAATTCCACTTCTCTTTATAATCTCATATACTTTATCTTGATCAACTCGGTTTTCGAATTTCAAACCCAAACCACAATCTGCACTAATTTCAGGTGGAATATTAAAAAGATCAAACTCATAATCTAAATCATCAAAAAGTTTTTCTGCTCTCATATATTGATGTGTTGATTGAAAAACTAATAAATAATAATTCATTTTATCACCCTAACTCAATATTATTTCTTTCTTTCCTTTATTTACTTCACCAATTATAGCCGCATCTTCTATACCTAAACTATGTAGCATATTTAATACCTCTTTGCTTACATCCTCTGATACTGAAAGTAGTAGTCCACCTGAAGTTTGTGGATCATATAATATATCCTCAATAACTTGATCTACATTATCTTTAGTATTTACCAAATCTTGATAATTTTTTCGGTTTGAATCTCCTCCTTTAGGGTATAACCCCATTTCAGCATATTCAATAACTTTGTTAAATATAGGAACCATTTTTGTATCTATACTTATTTGGATATTACTTGCTTTCATAATTTCAGTTAGATGGCCAATCAAACCAAAGCCTGTTATATCTGTACAGGAGTTTATCTTAAATTTATTAAAAACCTCTATTGCTTTATCATTAAGTTCCATCATTGACCTTACTGCAGGATTTTCAGTATTTCCTTTTTCTAATCCACCTTTGATAGCGGCAATCATTATTCCAGTTCCAAGAGGTTTAGTTAATATTAATTTGTCGTTCGGTTTTGCAGTAGAGTTAGTAATTATTTGGTCTGGATGAACTAATCCTGTAACAGCCAATCCATACTTTGGTTCATCGTCTTTTACTGTATGTCCTCCAACTAAAGAAGCACCCGCTTCTAAAGTTTTATCTACACCACCCTGGATTATCTGTACTAAAAGTTCTTGATCTAAACATTCAGGAAAACCAACTATATTCATAGCCAAAATTGGTTTACCTCCCATTGCATAAACATCACTTAAAGAGTTTGCAGCAGCAATTTGACCGTAGATATAAGGATCATCAACAACTGGAGTAAAAAAATCTACAGTTTGAATTAATGCTTTATTATCATCTAATTTGTATACTGCAGCATCATCATCGGTTCCAATACCGACTAAAAGGTTTTTGTCATTATTAACAAAGCTAACTTGTCGCAAAACTTGCGATAGGGCTTTAGGGCCCAATTTAGCAGCTCAACCTGATGTTTTACTATATTGGGTTAATCTAATTTTTTCAGTCATTAAATCACCGCCTTTGTACAATAAACTTTTTAAATTTCTATCACTTCATTTTCATTTAGAGTATCAACTATTTCATACATATTAATTATTGTTCCAACCTTTAATTTATCGTTTAGTATAGAGTGTTTAAGACATGTTCCACAAGAAAATACCTTTACTCCTCTTTTTATTAATTTTTTCAAAGTTTTAATTACACCTTTATTGTTTACTGGCAGTTTAACCCCTGAGTTTATGAAAATGATATATTTTGGTAAGGGGTAGATATCTAAAAGTGTATTAATAAAACCCCTTAATAACAATTCTTTTAAATCTTGATCTCCTTCACCTAAGAATTCTGACTTTATAAAGATTACCTTTTTATTATCACCTTTTTCTTTACTGACTTTTTCATTTTTAGTAACTTTTATTATTACTTTAAATAGGTCTTCTTTTTCATTAACTAAACTTACCTTTCCATCAATTTTAAGACCTAATTTTTTTACATTTTGGAAAGTATCTTTATTATCTACTAAAATCTTAACTTCTTTACTTTTTAAAAAGTATTTTTAGTCTTAATTAAAGGATTCGGATAACTTAACTCACGTGTATCTATTTCTTTCAATTGAATTTTTCGATCTTAATCTTAATTGATATTTATATTAATATTTAAGAAATTAATATTCAATAAAAGTATAAGTTTTAAAATCAAAAAAACCCTATATCTTCTATCAAGACATAGGGTTATACTCATAATCTATATTTATGGTAGATACTGCATAGGATCAACTGGTTTATCATTTACTAAAACAGCAAAATGTAGATGTGAGCCAGTACTCTTTCCTGTACTACCTGCTCTTGAAATAATCTGACCAGTATGTACTTTTTCTCCAACCCTAACTAAGAGGCTTGAATTGTGAGCATAAAGGGTTTCAACTCCGTCACCATGATCAATTACAAGTGTTTTGCCGAAACCTGACATCCAACCACTTTTTACAACCTTTCCAGATGAAGCAGCTTGTACTTGTTTACCAACTGGTGATGCTATATCTAGTCCTTGATGAAGATCACTGCTTCTTGATATAGGATCACTACGCCATCCAAAATATGAAGTGATTCTTCCTGTTATTGGCCAGATAAATGCACCTTTTTGTAAGTTGAACTTACCATTATTTATTCTCTGTTCAAAGGGAATTACAAGATTTTGACCGACGATTATTCTATCAGTTTTAAGATTATTTGCTCCTTTTATGGTATCAATATCGACACCGTACTTTCTTGCTATATTATATAAGGCATCTCCTGGTTGTACTTCATGTATGATATTAGCATAAATTCTATTTTCTTCTCCACCGCCACGTCCAGTATTTGGAAGGTATAAAAGATCACCGGGATGAATTATATCTCCCCGAAGATTATTGCTTTCTTTAATACCCTGTATAGTAGTATCATATTTTTGGGCAATATCATAAAGTGTATCACCTTTTTTTACAGTATATCTGATATCTTCAGCCATTGCTTTTAATTTTTGATATGTAATATCACCAACTATTCCATCCACTTTTAAACTATGGTTGATTTGAAAATCTTTAACAACTTCCTTAGTTCTAAATCCAAAAATACCATCTATATTAATATCATATCCAACTTTATTTAATAAAGACTGGATTTCTTGTACTCTATCTCCTTTATCATTCAATCTTAAACTTAACGCAGACGTGTTTATTGTAGATAATGATAGAAATAAAATTGTTATTAATAATATCATACATAATTTTAGATATCGATCTTTTTTTAACTCCATATCCTCTATTCCCCCTATTACTAGACTTTTACCCCTATTTTATATAATTCAATATATTTTTAGATATTCCTTCATAATTTAACTGTTTTAATTCTTTTTAAACTTTGCCTCTTCAGAAAGATCTTGAAAATCATTTTGTCTTAATCCTTCATAAAGAATAATTGAGACACTATTAGCTAAATTTAAAGATCTTGCTTGTTTAACCATTGGTATCCTAATAGTATTTTCAATATTTTTTTTAAGTAGTGGTTCAGGTAATCCTGCAGTTTCTTTACCGAAAATAAGATAGTCATCATATTTATAGTTCATCATGTCATATCTGTTAGGTGATTTAGTTGAAGCAAAATATAATGTATTTCCTTTATTCATCTCTAAAAAATTATCTAAACTTTCATAATAATAAATTTCTAGAAGATGCCAGTAATCGAGTCCTGCTCTCTTTAAATACTTATCATCTGTTGAAAAACCTAGAGGTTCAACCAGATGTAAACTACTATCAGTAGCAGCACAAGTTCTTGCAATATTACCAGTATTTTGAGGTATTTCAGGTTCAACTAAAACAATATTCATTTCTGATTTATCATCCTTTAAATTTGTAACTTTAATCCATCATAAGCCAACTCAACATTTTCCGGTAAACTACTATTTACTTCTTCATGTTCAATCTCATGAGAAATATGAGTTAAATATGCTTTATTAATATTTAAACTTTTTATTACTTCTAATGCCTGTTCAATATTAAAGTGTTTCGGATGTTTTTTATACCTGAGTGCATCTAAAATTAAAAAATCTACATCTTTAATTAAATCCATAGTACTATCTGGTATAAAACTACAGTCTGTTATATATGCTAAGTTATTTATTCTATAACCTAATACATTTTGGTGATTATGTTTTACCGACAAAGGTAATACATTTACATCATTTAATTTAAGCCCATCATTAATTTTAATCAACTTAACACTAGGAACTGCATACTTGTGATTTTTATTATTAAAAATATATTCAAACTTCTTTTTTAAAGCTTCTAATGTTTCTGAATTACCATAACATGGTATTTCTTTTTTTTGTATTCTATTTATTGCTCTTAAATCATCAAAACCCATAATATGATCTGCATGAGGATGTGTGAATAAT
>JAIPEV010000051.1 GCA_021736965.1 Halanaerobiales bacterium
TATAAAGGTTTACACTTCCTCTCTAATTATTAAATTGACTTTTTAAGTTTTTTTAAAAATTTATTTTAGTTTTAACCAACTTATATTTCGATCATACTTAAATCCAAGTCCAGTTGAAAGATTTATTGATTTATTATTATCAGGTTCAATATTAATATAAGCGATCTCATTTAGCTTTTGTTTTTCTTTTATTAAATACCTACCTATATCTTTAGCATACCCTTTATTTCTATATTCTTTGATAACATGTAAAAACCCGAGAGATTTATCATCATGAGTAAGCCCCCAGGCTATTAGTTTATCATCTATTCTTATTGCAGCAGATAGACCATTATCTATTCTCTTTTTCAATAAATTATAAGAAAGATGTTCGGAATACTCAGAGTGTTTAATTATTATATCTATATCTTGATATCTAAGACTTCCGACTTTATTTATAGGTTGTTTGATTTTTTTATATTCAGGATAGTAATAACGTTGTGTTTTTAATATCCATTCAACTTCTCTATCATTAATAACCTGAGCTAGCATCCAATCTTCTAAGTTAGCAAAATACTTGGTGGTTATCTCTATATCAGAAATTAGTTTCAATAATTCATCTTTATCATCACTTTTTGGGTAAACCCAAAGATGATCACTTTCTCCAATTATTAATAGTGAACTTTTATATTTATAGATCTGATCCAACTCATTATTTTCAACAAAACCAATTAAACTCATGTTTTTAATCGGATCTTCTTTTAATAACTCTAATAGTTCATCTTTTTTCAACTTAATCACCTATTTAATAAAATATATCATCATAAAATGGGATATACTACCTGCCAGTACAAACAAGTGCCAGATAGTATGACTATACTTATATCCTAAGCTCTGTAGACCAAAAAACACTGTCCCAACTGTATAAGAAAGTCCTCCTACAATCAAAAATATTAAACTCTTTGTACTTAAGGTTAGTATTATGGGTTTTATAATAAATATTATCAACCAACCCATTAAAAGATAAAATATAACACTTGAAATCTTTAATCGGTCAATATATAAAATCTTAATTAAAACTCCAATAATTGCAATAGTCCAAACAGTTATAAATATTGTCCAACCTAATCTACCTCTAAGAGATATTAAAGCAACAGGTGTATATGTACCTGCTATTAATAAAAATATTGAGGCATGATCAAGTTTTCTTAAAGTTTGTTTAACTTTATGTGTCGAAACAGCATGATATAAAGTAGAAGCAATATAGAGCATAATCAAAGACGATCCATATATTATATAACTTAACATATCATAAAAATTACTATTCTTATAGTTTGTAACTATTAAAAATATTAAAGCGAAAATACCAAAAAGAACTCCAATACCATGTGTAATAGCATTAGAGATTTCTTCTTTTTTTGTATAATTTATATTGGACTTCATTAAACTTCACCCCGAATTAATATATGAAACTTAAAAAAATTATATAATCTTTATTAAATTATATCATTAATTAAAACTTTTTACATCCCATATACCAAATTAATACAATTAACTTTTAAATATCTTAGGATATAATTCAATAATTTCTTGATATCTAAAACATTCTTTTATGTGATCATTCACTATTCCAACTGCCTGCATAAATGCATAGATTGTTAAAGAACCTACGAATTTAAAATCTCTTTTTTTTAAGTCTTTCGCTATTTTTTTAGATAAAGTACTCTCAGCAGGTACCTTTTTTATACTTTCCCACTGATTAACTATCGGTCTATAATCAGTAAAAGACCAAAAATAATTAGACAGACTTCCATACTTCTTGATAACTTTAATTGACTGTTTGGCATTATTTATAGAAGCTTCTATCTTTAACTTATTTCTGATAATCTTTTTGTTATTGATTAGCTCTTTTTTCTTGTTTTCATTGAACTGAGCAACTTTATATATATCAAAATTATCATAAGCTTCTCTATACCCCTCACGCCTTTTTAGTATTGTTAACCAACTTAAACCTGCTTGAGCTGTTTCAAGGGTTAAATATTCAAATAAAAGATTATCATCTAAAATCGGTACTCCCCATTCTTGATCATGGTATTTTATATAGATTTCTTCACTTTCAGACCAGGAACATCTCTGCATTCTTTTCCTCCAATTCTTAACTTATTATTAGACTAATTTCAATATGAAAGTACAAATACCTTTTTATATATGACAAACAGCCCATTTTGAAGTGGACTGTTTATTAAATAAATTTATTTAATTTTCATAAAGTAATTTAATATCTGCATAAGATCCATCAATCATTAAATTATACTGACCTTTATTTAAAATCCCAGAAACAGATTCATAGTTACCTTCCTTTATAATTGGTAAGTTCAAATCACTTTTAATATCTCCATTTTTAGTATTTACATTAACATTTAGGTCTTTAAAATCTTTTTCCATCCAGATTAAAAGATCACAGTATCTTGTATCAATATCTAGACTGTTATCTAAATTAGCTATATTAACCTCTCCATATTCCATTTTACCATCAATTTTCCCGGTCACTCTATCTATGGAAAGCCCCATATACTTAATATCAAGATCTAGATTTCCATTAATTGAATTTATTCTTCCCCCACCATACCGGCCTGTTAACATGGTATCAGCATTAATATTATTAAGATGGTTTTGAGCATAAGTTGTCTTTATTTGCAAACTACCCTCCAAATCAGAAATACTATTATTATTATATGATGTATTTAGATAAATATCACCATCTATATTTTCAAGTTTAAGATTTCCATAATCATTTTCAACCTTTATTTTACCTTTTAAATTTGATAATTTAGTGAAACTATACTTTGTTTTGACATCTACTCCATTACTAAAGTTATTAAGTTCAGTATCTCCGTAACTGTTTTTTAACTCCACAAACATACTCTGTGGAGCTTTAATATTAAAATCAATCTCATAACCATCAATTTTTAAAGGCTTAGGACTCATTCTCACTGTCCTTATGACTAATAGATCTCCAATAACATCATATTCAACTTTTAGATCATCAATATACTTTTCAGCCAGATCTTTACTATCAGAATATACGTTTATTTGATACTGTATTACAATCTCTTCTTTATTATAACCCATAACCTTAACAGAGCCTATATCATTATCTATCAACATATTATCAATATCTTGAGTTTGGTAATTAAAACCACTTTCATATGATACTTTTGGGTTTTCATTATTAAAATTAAAATTAGATATATTATGCATTGAGCGTGTCTCAAAATGTCTAAAAAAATCGGCTAATACATCTTCATTATTAACCTGAAAATCACCAATCATAACTATAAATAATACTATCAATATCAGGGCTATAATTATTTTCTTTTTCATTATTTATTCACTCCTAAACATCTATTTGTTTTTTTAAAATCCAGGATCCAGTAAAAAAGAAAACAGCTAGTATAATAAGAGTTGCTATAACTGGACCACTTCCCAGATAAATTGTATATAATCTTTCTCCATAAGGAGTTGACCAACTAGCATCTATAGGTATATCTGGCATCCAGACAAATACTCTAGCAACAAAACCACCTAATCTAAGTAATATATAATGACTTAAAACAAATACTACTATGCTAACTAGCCATCTGAATTTATCAAAATAGCAGCTAACTAAATAAGAAAACTGACTTATTATATATGGGATAATACCAATTACTATATATGCTATAACTATTAAGACAACCATCCTGTTTGAATAGGATTGATTTACAGCTTCAGGTAAATATCCCCATAAATATTTAAGCTGACTCCAATGAAGGAAGATATGAAGCCCAAATGTATATACCGTTATAAATATATAAATTAATGAGCTAGATACTAATTTAGCTGAAACTAATTCATAACCCTTTCTAGGAAGTGTTTTAAGTAAATATATTGTATTATTTTTCCACTCCGATCTAAAACTCAAGTAACCCATAACTAACATTATTAAAGGGAATATTCCAAAGGGAACAAATCCTAAACCAAAAGTTAAACCTAAGGGCCATTCATTTGCCTTTGTTAAAAGATAAACTTCCCAGGCAGTTATTAATAAAAATATAATTAATATAGAAAACATCATGCTTTTTATCTCTTTTTTTACTAATGCAAACCAACTTCTCATTTAAATACCTCCCTTACTAATTCTTGGACTGATTTACCTCTTTTTGCACGTAGATCATCAGTGTTTCCTTTTAATATTATATCGCCTTCTTCTAAAAATATTACATAGTCAAAAAATCTTTCTGCTTCAATCACCTCGTGAGTTGATAATATTATCGATTGAAACTCTGATTCATACTCACTAATTAAACTTTCTAGGATCCTTGCCCTTGAGTTTGGATCTATACCTGCTAATGGCTCATCTAATACTAATAATGGTGCTCTTCGAGCAAGAACTAAGATAAGCTTTAATCTACCTTTCATACCTTTAGATAAATTCTTTATTTTTTGTTCTTTTTTTAAATTCATAAAATCTAATAAATCTAAAGATTTTTTTAAGTTAAAATCTTGATACTGACAGTTAAAAAACTTTGTAGTTTCTGCTATTGTCATCCATTCATATAGGTGATTTAATTCAGGTAAAAATGCAATATAGTCCATTAACTTAGTATCATTTAATCCATTTATTTTAAGATCTCCACTATCTTGTAATAAAAGACCTGATATTATCTTTAACATAGTAGTTTTACCACTACCATTTGGTCCAACTAATCCTGTGATCTGTCCCTTTGGGATCTGAACACTTATCTTATCTAAAGCCAAAGTCTTTGGGAATTTTTTAGTTAAATTATTTATCTCTATTATGGATTCAATCATTTTGAATCCTCCTTTCGAATTCTTCTTTAAAAAGATTAATTATCTCTGCTTTTTCAAATCCAATTGAAAGCATATCTTCAATAAATTTTTCTACAGCTGCTTTAGCCATCTGATCATTAATTTCATTTATCACTTTATCATCATCCTTTATAAAAGTCCCTTTACCTCTTTTTGTTTCAACTAAATTAAGTATCTCCATCTCTCTATATGCTCTTTGTACAGTGTTGGGGTTAACCTGGATTTCTTTGGCTAATTCCCTTTGTGAAGGTAACTTTTGCCCAGGTTTTAACTCACCTCTAGCTATTTCCCTTTTTATCTCATCAATCACCTGTTCATAAATTGGTTTTGAAGCATTATAATCAATATTCATCTAGGCCCTCCTTTCATACTGTTTTAGTGCACTACTTTTCTAATGCACTATTATTATAATATGATTTTATTTAATTTGTCAAGGTTTTTTAAACTTATTTTACAAAAAAATAAACACAGAGCTTTTAAACCCTGTGTTAACAAAAAAACTATATGTATTTAGTATTTTTTTATAAAATCTAAAATTATATCTGCTGTTTGGTAAGGCATTTTCATCCAACCATAAGGATGTATAAA
Source organism: Halanaerobiales bacterium (assembly GCA_021736965.1). Lineage (GTDB taxonomy): Bacteria > Bacillota > Halanaerobiia > Halanaerobiales > M55B127 > M55B127. The sequence goes on from JAIPEV010000051.1 coordinate 5,440, forward strand.
ACTCGGTATTATTCTAATTTCATAATTGCCAGCCATTCTACCTAATCTATTAATTGCATCTTTTATCTTTTTTTTATTATATGCTGATCTGGTAGTTAAAAATAAAATTGGGCATTGAATCTTATTATAATATTTTTTAAATTGAAAAGAATAATAGTTTTTTAGATACTGTTTTTCAGCATAGAGTGGATAACAGGAGGTAAATTTATCTTTTTCATTTTTACAAACATTATGTTTTATGTACTCTTCAAAATATTTATTCCACAATCCAGCCCTCTGGAAAAAACGTGTTCTGGTCTCTATGAATTCTATTTTTGTATCAAAATATTCCTCTTGCCTTTGATCTATTTCTTTATTTAACTTCTCTTTGATTATACTATTGATCTCTTTATCATTAATATCAAATAAACTGTATTTACCCGATTCATTACTAAAAACTCCTTCACAGATGATCGCCTTGACTTTTTTCTGGTTGCGAGAAGCTAATACTATACCTACTACTGCTCCGAATGAACTACCTACTATATAATATTTTTTTATATTTAATCTTCTTAATAGTAGTTCAATATCTTCAGCTACTTCTTCAACTTGATATCCCTTTTGAGGTTTCGAACTCTGTCCATGCCCTCTCAAGTCAGGAACTACTAACTGATATTGATATTTCATTTTCTTTATTACACCACTAAAAACATGTAAATTACCAGATTCAAAATGTAAAAATAATATTGCAGGTTTAGTAGTATTATTTTTATTATAATGTACATTGATCTTTATACCGTTACTTAGCTCAACAACCTTATTTTCCATTTGATTATCTCCCTTCAAGAGATATTAGATATTGATATTTATTGCATATATCAGCAAGAATATTTTTTAAGGACTATTCTATATCTCCTTGGATGACTTCAGATCTAAACTTAGGGACCCATACAAGATGATATTGAACCAAATATCTACAATGACTTAAACTTTTATATTCGTTATTCATCGCTATCTAACTCATATTTTTCTTCTATAGTTCTGCAGTTCTGCGCATTAGGTCTAAGTAAGTCAATGTAGATTCTTCCTTAACAGAGTATATTCTTGCTATATTTTCAAGTTCATCTTTCCAGTTTTCAGGTATAGAAATATTAATTTGAACATTTTTCATTAGGCACCTCTTTTTGCATATTGATTGTATTCTAGTAGATTAAATGTGTCAATAGGATAAAGTGTCTTATAGAAACTTGGGGGGATATTATATTTTTTTAACAATATTTAATTACATTAAAAAAATATCGACATTCATCCAGAGGGCAAGCCTATCTAGTTTTCTACCGATAAAAGCTATAACTGTCCTAAACTAGCTATTTATTTTGGTCTTCATCCCATAATCTTTTGAAGATTAGGTTATTAAATTTTAAAAACCAATATAAAACAGCTATTAAAATCAATTAAAAACTAAGGGGGCCGTCTCTCGACGGCCTTTTTTCTGTTTTTAATTTTGAGGAGGAAGATTTATATAAAAAGATACACCTTGGCTTTCATTTTCAACCCATATCTTTCCATCATGAAGTTCAATAATAAACTTAGCTATCGCTAATCCTAAACCAAAGTCGCCTTCTTCACCTTTTTGAAATTTATTAAATATCTTTTCCTTATTTTCTTCTTTAATTTGAGGGCCATCATTAAATACCCTTATTACAATACTTTCATCTTTTTCATATAAATCAATAACTATTTCATTTTCGGCATATTTTAACTGATTATCGAATAAGTTATCTAACACTACTCCTAACTTTTCTTTATCACACTTGCAATTAATCTCATCTATATTTAACTTCCAGTCAATATACACATTACGCCACTCAAATCTATTGACCTTTTTTAAGATCAAATCATTTAAACTTACCTCTTCTATCTGTAATGATTGATTTGCAAGATGATCTATCTTTGTAATATTGAGCAATGAATGTACATTTTTTTCCATTTTGAAAGTCTCATCTTCAATTTTTTGTAAAGTTTCAACTCTTTTCTCTTTCGGTATAATTCCATCTAAGAGAGATTGTATATAACTTCTTATTACCATAATCGGAGTTTTTAATTCATGGGAAGCTTCCTGTAAAAACTCCTGCTGTTTTTCATCCCTTTTTATTAACTGTTTTCGCATCCAGTCTATAGTCTTACCTAATTTACCTATTTCATCATTTCTCTTAAGATTGACAGGTATATCCCATTTTTTATTGGCTATATTTTTAACCTTACTTTCCAACCTCTTCAAAGGCCTGGTTAGATAACGGGCTAATAGTAAAGAAGCTAACCAAGTTACCACTGATATGACAAGTAGCAATCTTAATATCTGTTTAAATATCTCATCTACTAGATTGTCTCTATAAGTCCCCGAAATATATGAAACTAAAAAATATGTATTACCGTTTATTTTAATGTCTTTTATTCGATAAAACAGGACTCTATCTCCCAATTTTTTCTGATAGTTCTCATTTTCTGTAACTTGATTTATGGCATCTTCAACAAAAACCTGACCAAACTGCACAGGAGTATTCCCTCCAATTTTTAATCCTTCTTTAGTAATCAGAGTATGTCTTACAATCCGAAAAGAAGGACTTCTAAATTCTTCATTATTAAAAGTTGAAGGAAAATATTGAAAAAACCCCTCCCCTATATTTCCGTAATTTAACAAATATTCTTGTGCATCTTCTAAACGTGCATAGGTCTCTCTTGTAAAAGAAGACCTTAAAACAATAGGAATAATTATTGAAAGAATAATTGCTATTCCACCTAAGATTAATCCTAATATAATCCAGATTTGAAATGAAAGTGATTTATTCTTAAAATTAAATCTCATCCTTCTGCACCAACCTGTACCCGTGACCATATATTGTTTCTATTCTTAAATCGGGCAATTTCTTTCTTAACCTACGAATTAGATCATCGACAACTCTATCTGATCCATAATAATTTCGGCCCCAGACATTATTTAATATCTGGTCTCTAGTTAAGGCATGAAATATATTGTTTAGAAAAAATACTAATAAGTCAAATTCTCTTACTGTGAGATCCTTTCTCTGTTCTTTATCTATTATTTTAACAACCCGGCTTTTAGGATTTACCATATATTTTCCATATTTTATTTCTTTTTGTTTTTCTTTTTCTCCATATATTCTTTTTATAATTTTTTTAATTCTAATAACAAGTTCTCGTGGAGAAAAAGGTTTTGCAATATAATCATCACTGCCTTTTTCAAGTCCTGTAATTCGATCCAGATCTTGATCTCGAGCTGATATGAAAATAACAGGAATTTCAAAATTATCATCTTTTATCTGATCTATGAGTTCAAACCCATCAATATCTGGTAGCATGATATCTAATACCCAAATATCGGGCCTCTCTTTTATAGCCTGAACAGCTGAAAAACCATCATGAAATGATTTAACATTCCACCCCTCATTTTCTAAATACGAGGTCAATATTGGATTTAGACTTTTATCATCTTCTACAAGATATACACTGTAGGACATTTTTTATCACCTTCAAACATTAATAATTTTTTTGATCATTTACTCATAACTTAAAGCATCCACCGGATCCAGCTTTGAAGCCCTATAAGCAGGATAAATACCAAAAAACATCCCTACTATCAATGAAAAAGAAAATGCTATAAAGACTATTGACGAGGAAATTACAAATGGCCAACCACCAACCTGTGCTACAAAATAGGCACCTAGTCCACCTAAGATTATTCCTATTATTCCTCCAAAACTGCTTAAAGTGAGAGATTCAATAATAAACTGGACTAAGATATCTCTTTTTTTAGCCCCCAGTGCTTTTCTAATACCTATTTCTTTAGTTCTTTCAGTAACAGATACCAACATAATATTCATAATCCCAATTCCACCAACCAAAAGGGAGATTGCTGCAATACCAATTAACATTAACTTCATAGTATTAGTTACATTATTTATTGTATCTAAAAGTTGATCCTGACTAAAAATATTATAACTTTCATCTTCTGATAAATAATTATCTAAAACATATTCTATTTCTTGTAAAGCTAAATTCGCATTTTCACTAGAGTTAGCCTGTGCTATAAAATTACTTATGTAATTACTGTTACTTATTTTATTCATAAAAGTTGAAATCGGCATATAGGCCTGGTTGTTTAAATCGCCGGTAAGCCCCCGTCCTTTTTCTTCCATAACCCCAATAACTTTAAAAATGTGATTGGTATTATTAATATTAAACTTTATATTTTCACCTACTGGATTGGTTTCTGGAAACAATTCTTCTTTTAGAGCTGACCCTAATACAATAACATTGGTACTATTTTCTAAATCGTAATCAGAAAAAAATATTCCTTGGGTAGGGTAGTATTTATTTATAACCTGATAGTATTCTTCTGTACCTACTATACTTGCTTGATAATTATTATCACCTTTAATAAATAATCCACTACGGCTGTCATTAGGAATTACTTTTTTTACATTCGGGCTGTTTTCTTCTATATTTTCACCTAAATCCAATGTGAAAAGATCCTGCGAGGATTTACTTATACTCCCTGCACCACCCCTGCTGATTCCAGGACTTATATTGATTAAATTAGAACCAAGATCTGAAATCTGTGAAGTTATCTGAACCTGAGATCCAGAAGCTATTGAAACCACAGCAATCACAGCACTAACTCCAATTATAATACCTAGCATCGAAAGTAAGGTTCTTAATTTATTGGAATAAAGACTCTGAATAGCAATCTTGATAGTTTCATATATCATGCTACCACATCTTCTTTTATCATTCCGTCTACTAGTTTAATAGTCC
>JAIPEV010000052.1 GCA_021736965.1 Halanaerobiales bacterium
AACTCTGGTGTTCCTGCAAAAATTATATTCATTTTGATATCACTCCACTAATTCTTCTTTTATTTCAACAGCTTTATCTACAAAAAGAACTCCATTAAGGTGATCTATTTCATGTAAAAAAGCCCTTGCTTTAAGTCCATCTAATTCATATTTAACTTTGTTTCCATCTAAATTAAGACCTTCAATAATAGCTTGTTTGGGTCTTTTTACAATACCTGTTTTATTAGGAACACTTAAACAACCCTCTTCAGCTATTACCTCACCATCTTCTTTAATTAGAATTGGATTAATTAAAACAGTTAAATCTCCTTCAATATTAACTACAATAACTCTCTGTAATACTCCTATTTGGGGAGCAGCTAATCCTAAACCTTCAGCCGCTTCCATTGAATCTATCATATTAGTTATTAGTTCTTTTGTATTATCTGTTACTTTAACTACTTCTTTAGATCTGCTTCTTAATACAGGATCCCCTATTTTTCTAATCGGCAAAATTGCCATTTTTATCACCTCTGCTTAATATTATAACATTGATATTGGATCTACATCAATATTATATTTCACATTATACTTAGGATCTGTTAAATATTCACTTTTAATTTTATTTAAGGCTTTAATTCTAGTTTCTATTTTATTAAACTTTAATAAAAGTTGAAATCTATAATTATTTCTAATCTTTTCAATTGGAGCAGGTGAAGGACCAATTATTTCCATTTTAATCTTGGTATTTTTAACATACCTATCTAGATCATAAAGGGCACTTTTTGCTTTTGCTTTATCTTTGTCTAAAGTAATAATATTTATCAAATAAGTAAATGGAGGGTATTTTAATACCTTTCTTAATTCAATTTCCTTTTGATAAAAATACTGATAATCATGTTCTTTGGCTGCTAGCACACTATAATGATCAGGATTATAGGTTTGGATAGCAACAATCCCATCTTTCTCTCCCCTGCCTGTTCGTCCAGCAACCTGAGTTAATAATTGAAATGTTCTTTCTGAAGATCTAAAGTCTGGTAAGTTCATTATAGTATCAGCTGTTATTACTCCCACAAAAGAAATATTAGGATAGTCATGTCCCTTAGCAACCATCTGAGTACCAATTAAGATATCTATTTCTTTATTTTCTAATTTTTTTAATATTCTTCGATGTGAGCCTTTTTTAATTGTAGTATCCATATCCATTCTTATCACTCTAGCTTGAGGTAAAAGTTCTTTCATTTCATTTTCTATTCTTTCAGTACCAACTCCAAAATCCTTTATATATCTGCTATTACAGTTTGGACAGTTCTTGAAAACTTCCTTGCTTTGTCCACAGTAATGACAGATTAGTTTATCTTCTTTTTTGTGATAGGTCATTGATATATCACAGTTATCACATCTTATAACGTGCCCACAGCTTCTACACATTACAAAACTTGAATAACCTCTTCGATTTAAAAAAAGTATCGCCTGTTCATTTTTCTTTAAAGCCTCTTTTAGTTTTTTTTGTAAAAATCTGCTAAAAATCGAAGGATTACCTTCTTTAAGTTCTTCTTTCATATCAATAATTTTGACCGGCGGCATAACTTTGTTATCAATTCTATTTGGTAATGATAAGTATACATATTCTTTAGTAACTGCCTGATGATAACTCTCAAGAGATGGTGTGGCTGTACCTAAGATCAAATCAATATTATTTAAGTTAGCTCTTTTTTTTGCTACTTCTCGTGCATGGTAATATGGAGAATTATTTTGTTTATATGAATTTTCATGTTCTTCATCAATAATAATTATACCTAAATTTTTGACAGGTGCAAATATCGCTGATCTAGCTCCAATTACTATTTTAGCCTTACCCTTTTTTATACTACGCCACTCATCATACTTTTCACCAGTTGAAAGGCCAGAATGCAATATAGCAATCTTTTCTCCAAATCGACTATAAAATCTTTTGACCATAACAGGGGTTAAAGAAATTTCTGGTACTAATAAAATTGCACTTCTATCTTTATTAATTACTTTCCTAATAAGTTGGATATAAATTTCTGTCTTTCCTGAACCAGTCACCCCATGTAAAAGATATGTCTTACTTTTCTTATTAAATAAATCTTTTTTTATAATATCTAATGCTCTTTGTTGCTCTTTGCTGGGATCTAAATCCTTAATTAGTTTTTGGTCAAAGTCTTTATAAGGAATCCTTCTTTTTATCTGCTCACTTTTTTTTAAAATTTCTTTTTTTTCAAGGGCATCAATTGAACCCCTGTAAACATCAACTTCTTTTATTAGATTATTTAACAAAACTATCTGAGAGGGATCTTCTTTAAAGTACTTTAACACTTTATACTGACTGGGTGCTTTGTTTTTTAATTGAACAAGATATTTATTAATATCTGTTTTTTTAATATTTAATTCAACCATTTTAACAACTTTTTTCCTTATTTTACCTTTAAAAACAGCTGTTGGTACAGCTGCTTTTAAAACATCTATTAAAAGTGCACAATAATATTTACTAATCCATCTATATAATTTAAGATCTTTTTGACTAAAAAAAGGACTAGGTGATATTAGCTTTTTTACTTCTTTTATTTGCTCAGGCTGTAGTTCAGTTTTATCTTTGAGATTTATAACAAAACCTCTTAACTTTCTATTCCCAAATCCAACGATAACTGCTGTACCGATATCTACTTTACCTAAAAGATTATCCGGAATTATATAGTCATATGGTTTATTAAATTTTCTTACAGGAATATCTACTATAACTTCAGCGTACTTACTCATTATTGCTCCTCTTTTTACTTATTTCTCGTAATGCAAAAATTCCACCAATAACTAAAAGTAAATAAAAGGTGAAAAGTCTCCAACTAAACATTACTAATCCTACAATATCTTGTGGGATAAATGCTACAAATAATGAAGCAAATCCAATCTCTGCAATACCACTTGCTCCAGGTGTAGGCATATATGGAAGGATTAGGTAAAATATTGTTTGCATAATATATGCTTGTAGAAAGTGAGGTTCTGCTCCAAAAGCCATTAACAAAACAGGCATTATCATAAAGAGACTGCTCCAAAACAGGATGGTATAAAAACCACCCCAGATAAGTCCTTTTTTATTCTTTTTTAATACTTTTAAAGATCTTCTAAAGTCTTTTAGTTCACGTCGTGATCTGACTAATAATTTTTTTGCCTTGTAGTTATTTTTAATAAAGTGCTGGATCTGTTTGAAATGTAAAATGTAGTCTGTGAATCGATCACCAATTTTTGGAATCAAAGTAAATAACATTATACCTGCTGAAAATAATATTCCCATAACAAATGCAATGTAAAATAAGTAGGGTGGTATAATCCCAGAATTTATATATTTTCTAAAGAAAATTAAAAAAATAGGGGTTAAAATTCCAAAATAAAATAATCTAAATAAAAAGTTTGTAACAATAACTGTAGATGCTTTACCTACATTTACTCCCTTTTTATGGAGAAAATAGACCTGAAAAGGACCTCCACCACTTGCAAAAGGTGTTACATTAGAAACAAAAGCACCTGATACAAAAATAATAATACAGTCAATTAATTTTAATTTGGTATCAATTACAGAAACCATTACTCTTATTCGCTGTCCAGCAAATAAAAAATGTAATAATATTAACCCTACAACTACTAATACATACTTCCCATCAATATTTTTAAATACCCTAGTTAAAGTATCTTCATCTATAGTAAATATAATCAACAAAGCTGATATTAACAAACTTATGATTACAGCCCATCTTAGCCCCCGATATACTGTTTTTTTATCAATAGTTCTTTCTTGTATACTCACTTATTTCACCTCTTTAAATCAAGGCAAAACCGAAGGAAAACCTCCGGTAACAGTCTGTTTTAGCCTCTGTCTTTAATTATATCTACCTTGTCTAGCTGTTCCCATGGTAGATTTAAATCATCTCTACCAAAATGTCCATAGTTACTTACTTGGCTATAAATTGGACGCATTAAGTCGAACTTATTTATAATGCCACCTGGGGTTAGATCAAAGTTATCCTTAATAATATTAACCAGTTTTTGTTCACTTATTTTGCCGGTATTAAAGGTTTCAACCATTACTGAAAGTGGATGAGCAACACCAATTGCATAAGAAAGTTGCACCTCACACTTTTTAGCAAGATTAGCTGCAACAATATTTTTAGCAATATATCTAGCAGCATAAGATGCTGAACGGTCTACTTTTGTTGGATCTTTACCTGAAAAAGCACCACCACCATGTCGGGCAGTACCTCCATAGGTATCAACAATAATTTTTCTACCTGTCAGGCCTGCATCACCATGAGGTCCACCAATAACAAATCTACCTGTAGGATTAATCAAGATCTCAGTATTACTGTCAATTAACTTTTCAGATATAATCTTTGGTATTACAAACTGACATATATCCCTTTTTATTGTTTCCTGTCCTACCTCTGGGTGATGTTGTGTAGAAATCAGTATTTTATCTACCCTTTTGGGAAGATCATCTTCATATTCGATAGTTACCTGTGTCTTTCCATCAGGTCGAAGATAGTCTATTATCTCCTTTTTTCTGACCTCTGCTAACCTTTTGGCAAGTTTATGAGCTAAAGTGATCGGAAGTGGCATATACTCTTTGGTCTCATCTGTAGCATATCCATACATAATTCCCTGATCCCCAGCACCTAACTGGGTACCTTTATGTCCGGTTTTTGATTCATAAGAATGATTTACTCCTAATGCTATATCTGCAGACTGTTCTTTAATCGATGTAATAACACCACATGTTTCACCATCAAAACCATATTTAGCCCGATCATAACCTATATTAATAATAGTTTTTCTGGTTATATCGGTTAAATCTACATAACATTCTGTAGATATCTCACCTGAAATAAAAGCAAGTCCTGTGGTAACAAGAGTTTCACAGGCTACCCTTGCATTTTTGTCTCTATTAAGAATGGCATCTAATATTGAGTCAGATATTTTATCAGCAACCTTATCAGGATGGCCTTCAGTAACTGATTCTGATGTCATAAAATACTTTTTTGTCATTTTACCACCTTCAATTTTTAATTAATAACTCAAGTTTAGCATAATGATCAATTAGTGTCAATTTAGCTTTTTTATCCTCCCGAAACATCAAGAGATTTCACAGCAACAGAAGCTGAACCAAAGTGCCCGTTTCCTGGTAAGCCCATCTTAAAATCATTCCCAATCATAACAATATCGTTAAGCAATTTTAGAAAGTTACCTGAAATTGTTATCTGTTCAACAGGTTTTACTATCTCTCCATCTTTAGCTAAATAACCTCTAGCAGAGAGAGAGAAGTCACCTGAAACAGGATTCGCTCCAGAATGTAACCCTTGAACATCTTCAATAATAATTACCTTTTTAAATTTATCTTTGAGTTGATTAAAACTATTAGTTCCTTTTTTTAAGTACATATTTGTAGGTGAAATACTAATCTTACTTTTATGAGAAGAACGATATCCATTAGCAGTACTTTCAACTCCATCTTTTTTTGCAGTTTTTAGATTATATAGATATGTTTGTAACTTACCTTGACTGATCACCTCTTTGTACTTAGAAGCAACACCTTCAGAATCAAAATATGTTCTTCTATATCCATCTTCAAAGAAAGGATCATCTACGATTGTAACTATATTACTAGCTACCTTTTTATTAAGTTTACCTTTAAAAAGTGAAAGACCTTTTTGAACATTTTCAGCAGATAGTGTAGAACTAAAGGTAGATAAAATGTTTACAAATACTTCATTTTTTAAGATTACTGGGTACTTATCGGAATTTATAGATTCAGCTCCAAACTGATCAACTGCATCTTTAACAAGTTCTTTTACAAACTCATCTTTATTTACTTCTTTAAGATCTCTAAAAAGCTGATATTTAGTTGCAGTTCTTACATCATTACCTTCTTTTGCAATTATTGAAATATAGATATAGGCAATATCATTTTTGCAATCTAATTCTAAACCCTTACTATTTAAGATCTTTTCACCAGTCTCCTCATCAGCATAGATGCAGTAGTTTATATTTTTAATTCTATCATCTGAAGAGTAAATTTTCTTTTCAATATCCTTTAATAACTCTATTTTTTTATCTCTATCTTGTTCAAATATACCTGTTCTTGTTTCAATTTTTTTATATTGATCTGAACCAGAATATATTTCTTCCTCATCTTCATCCATTATTTGAGCATTTTTTAATGCATTATCTAACAGGGTATCAATTGTATCCTGATTAAACTTTTCACTGTATGAATATCCCATCTTATCCTTGTTTAAACCTCTAAAAGATAAACCATACTCTTCATTTTCCTCGTAATAATCTATAACTTTTTTATATAATCTTATTTCAAAGTTCTTTGAACGATTTAGATATACTTCAGAATCAACAAAATCATTACTTTTTGCCTTTTTTAATAGTCCATTCATGAAATTATCAATCTTCATTATTTACCTTCACCTCTTCCTCCTACAGTTAGTTTTGAGACTCTAATTGTTGGTTGTCCTACTCCAGCAGGAACACTTCCACTTATCGATCCACACATTCCTTCTGCTAGATCAAGGTTATTACCAATAAGATCGATTTTCTTTAATATTTCTGATCCCTTACCAATTAAAGTTGCTCCTCTAACTGGTTTATAAACTTCACCATCTTTAATTAGGTAACCTTCTCTTACATTAAAATTAAATTCACCGGTAGCTGGATTCACTGAACCACCACCCATATTCTTCGCATAAAGGCCGTATTTGGTCTTTGCAATGATTTCTTCTTTCGTATGCTCACCATTATCGATAAAGGTGTTGGTCATTCTTGAAGTTGGTGAATACTTATATGACTCTCTTCTTCCTGATCCGGTGGGATCCATTTTCAGTCTTTTTCCATTTAAATAATCTATCATATACCCTTTTAAAATACCATCTTTGATTAATATATTCCTTTGGGTTTTATGTCCTTCATCATCAAAGTTTTGTGACCCCCATTGATTTGGTATAGTTCCATCATCAATTGCAGTTACTTTATTGCTGGCAATTTGTTCACCAATCTTATTAGCAAAAACCGAACTATCCTTAGCAACAGAAGTAGCTTCAAGCCCATGACCACAAGCTTCATGGAAGATAACTCCACCAAATTTGTTATCGATAATAACTGGCATTTTACCCTGGGGAGCATGAGAAGCCTTAATCATTGTTACAGCCATTCTTGAGGCATCAACCGCTTTATCAACTAAATCTATTTCATCAAAATATTCATATCCCATATGAGCACCTGGACCATTAAAACCAGTTTGTTTTTCTCCCTTTAAAGTTGCAACAGATTGAATTCCAACCCTTACTCTTGTTCTTTCATCCTCAACTAAAACCCCATTAGAATTAGCAATCTGTACATTTTGAGTATAATCTGATAAAGAAATTATAACCTGTGTTATCAAGTCATCATAATCAAAGGCTGCTTGATAAGCATTTCTAACTAGCTTAACTTTTTTTATCTTTTCAACCTGAGTAGGATAAGTTATTATATTATGCAAGTTTTCATAGTCTGCATATCTTAATTTGATATCTTTAAGATTTGACTTATCAAACTGCTTAGCTGCCTTTTTGGCAAGCTTAATTAAATTATCCTTTGAATCATTATTGGTATAAACATATATTTCATTAGTACCTTTAATAATTCTTATACCTATTCCATAATCAATTCCCGAATTAGCACTATCAATCTCACCATTTATTAAATTGATAGAGTTAGAGAACTTATCTTCTACAAATACTTCTGCAAAGTCGCCCCCATTTTTTAATGCAGCAGTTAATATATCCTCTAATACTGTCTTATTTAACATTGAATCTACCCCTCTCTAAAAAATCATTCCTTTTATTATATATTAATTAATTTAATGACAATTTCCTGCAAGTATTAAAAAAAACCACCCAGATGAGTGGTCCTCTCGATTAAAAAAATAATACTAAACCAAGTTCAATATTTTATCAGCTATCTCTTCTTTTGAACTTCTATTAAGCTCGATCTTATTATCTTTAGTCAAGATTGTCACTTCAGTAAAGTCGCTGCCAAAGATCTCATTATTTTTAATATCATTTGCCACAACCATATCTAAATTTTTCTCAGCTAATTTTTTTTCTGCATTTTCAAACAGATTATCACTTTCTGCAGCAAAGCCAATAATTTTTTGTTTGCTTTTTTTATTACTAGCAAGTTCTTTAATAATATCATTTGTTTTTTTCATCTCTAAAATTAAATGATCTTCTGCATTTTTTTTGATCTTTTCATTTGAAAACTCCTTTGGAGTAAAATCAGCAACTGCTGCCGTCATGATTAATAAATCATAGTCAGCAAAAGAATCCTTTACTGCTTGATATAACTGTCTAGCACTTACAATCTCTTGAAACTGAACTCCTAAAGGTGGATTTAGATTAGTTGGCCCAGCTATCAACTTAACTTTTGCCCCTCGATAAGAAGCCTGTTTAGCAAGAGCATAACCCATCTTGCCACTAGAATTATTAGAAAGATACCTTACAGGATCAATTTTTTCTATAGTAGGTCCGGCTGTTACTAATATTTTTTTGTCTTTTAAGTCCTTTTCTTTTAAGTTCATTAAAATATATTCAGTTAAAATATCAGGTTCAGGTAGCCGTCCTTTCCCCTCATATCCACAAGCTAAGATTCCAACAGCTGGTTTTAAAACTTGATATCCATACTCTTTAATCTTTTTAATATTAGCTTGTACAATTGGATTATTATACATATTGACATTCATGGCAGGCACTATTATTACTGGGGATCTAACTGCCATAATTATAGTTGAAAGCAAGTCATCAGCAATACCATTTGCAATCTTACCGATTATATTTGCTGTTGCAGGTCCTATCATAACTAAATCTGTATTATCGGCTAAAGAAATATGCTTTACCTCATTATTATTGGATTCACTAAAGAGATCAGTATGTACAGAACGGTTAGTAATTGATCTAAAGGTTAAAGGAGAAACAAACTGTTGAGCAGAACTAGTCATTACTACATCAATTTGATAGCCCATTTTTGTTAAATTACTCGCTACATGAACCATCTTATAGGCAGCAATTCCACCTGTAATACCTAAAAGGATATTTTTTTTACTCATCCTTAATCGATGCCCCCTTTTTTTTTCTTTCTTTTTTTATTATTTCCTTAATAGACATTACTGTATCATCTATATCGTCATTTATAACATTGTAGTCATATTTATCGGTTTCTTTGATCTCTTGATTAGCATTTTTTAATCTGGTTTTTAAACTCTCCTCTGTTTCAGAATCTCTTTTAACTAATCTATTTTTTAACTCTTCATAGTTTGGTGGAAGTAAAAATATATAGACTGCATCTTTAAACTTTTCTTTAATCTGTTTGGCTCCCTGAATATCTATTTCTAAAATTATATCTTCTCCACGGTCTAAACATCTTTTTACATATTTTTTAGGGGTACCATAGTAGTTTTGGTGAACATAAGCAGTTTCTAAAAATTCGTTATTTTCTTCCATCTCTTTAAACATCTCTTCAGAAATAAAAAAATAGTCTTCTCCATCTTTTTCTCCCGGTCGAGGTTTTCTAGTTGTAGCAGATACTGAATATTCAATATCATTATAGTCTTTCATAAGATGGTCTAAAACAGTTCCTTTACCAACTCCTGAAGGACCTGACAAAACAAATAATAATCCCCTTTGCATCACTAATCACACCCTGTAGTTATTCTTGATCTTTACCCTTATTATTTTCTAACCTGTGGGATACTGTTTCTGGTTGAATAGCTGATAGTATAACATGATCACTATCTGTAATAATTACAGCTCTTGTTCTACGACCATAGGTTGCATCAATTAGCATACCACTTTCTCTTGCTTGTTGAATTATTCTTTTAATCGGAGCGGATTCTGGGCTTACTACAGCGATAACTCTATTGGCTGCAACTATATTACCAAACCCGATATTAATTAAGTTAACCTTCATAAATTTCCTCCTTTTATCTTCTATTATCTATATAAATAATGATTTTCTATTTTAACTATAATATCACAGAATCTCTTGTTTAACAAGGATTTTACCATTATTTATAGAGGTAAATACACAGTTTCTTTTGACTAAAATATCTATATAATTTATACTGTAATTATAGGTTGATTTCTTATATAT
>JAIPEV010000053.1 GCA_021736965.1 Halanaerobiales bacterium
GTAATTATTAGCACTCATATGAATTGAGTGCTAATAATCGGTATAAATAAAAATTATATATAAAAATTAAAGGGGGTACATTAAATGAGTGTTAAGCCATTAGGTGACAGAGTAGCAGTAAAGATAGTTGAAAGAGAAGAAAAAACAGAGGGTGGTATAGTTATTCCTGATACAGCAAAGAAAGAAAAACCACAAACAGGTAAAGTTTATGCTGTAGGTAGTAAATGTTATACTGAAGATGAAAAGCCTGAAATCAAAGATGGAGATATGGTCGTCTTTGATAAATTTGCTGGTACTGAAGTAACAGTAGATAGTGTTGAATACAAGATAGTAAATATTGAAGACATCGTTGCAGTTATTGGTTAAGCATGTTTTGAGTTATAATTAATAAGGAGGGTTTATAAATAATGGCTAAAAGTATTAAATTTAGTGATGAAGCTCGTCGTAAGCTGAAAAAAGGTGTAGAAAAATTAGCTAGTTCTGTAAAAGTAACTTTAGGACCAAAGGGAAGAAATGTTCTTATTGAACAAAGTTTTGGTTCACCAACGATTACTAATGATGGTGTAAGTATAGCCAAGGAGATAGAAGTAAAAGATCGTTATGAGAACATGGGTGTTCAAGCAGTTAAAGAAGTTGCTACTAAAACAAATGATGTTGCTGGTGATGGAACAACTACAGCAACAGTATTAGCTGAAGCAATATTTTCTGAAGGTTTAAAAAATGTAACAGCTGGTGCAAATCCAATGTTGCTAAAAAGAGGTATTGCAAAAGCTGTAGAGAGTCTTACAGCTGAAATAGCTTCATTATCTACTCCAGTTGAAGGTAGAGAGGAAGTTTCTCAAATCGCATCAATATCTGCTGGTAATGATGAAGAAGTTGGAGATCTAATTGCAGAAGCTATGGAAAAAGTTGGACAAGATGGAGTAATCTCAGTTGAAGAATCAAAAAGTATGGGTACTTCTTTAGAAGTTGTTGAAGGTATGCAGTTTGATAGAGGTTATCTATCTCCATATATGGTAACTGATACAGAAAAAATGGAAGCTTCTCTAGAAGATCCTTACATTTTAATTACAGATAAAAAGATTTCAAATATTCAAGATATTCTTCCTTTATTAGAAAAAGTTGCCCAATCAGGTAAAGCACTTCTAATCATGGCAGAAGAGGTTGAGGGTGAAGCACTCGCAACACTTGTTGTTAATAAAATTAGAGGTACTTTTGAATGTGTTGCAGTAAAAGCTCCTGGTTTTGGTGATAGAAGAAAACAAATGCTAGAAGATATTGCAATTTTAACTGGTGGAAGAGTAATAACAGAAGATCTTGGTCTTAAGTTAGAAAATGCTGAAATTTCAGATCTAGGTCGCGCTCATAAGATAAATATTACAAAAGAAGAAACAACAATTGTTGAAGGTGAAGGAAATAAAAAAGATCTAAAAGATAGAATTAATCAACTCAAACGTCAAATTGATAGTAGTGACTCTGACTTTGATAAAGAGAAGTTACAGGAAAGACTTGCTAAATTAGCAGGTGGAGTTGCTGTAATTAGAGTTGGTGCTGCAACAGAAACAGAATTAAAAGAAAAACAGCACAGAATTGAAGACGCTTTATCTGCTACTAGAGCAGCAGTTGAAGAAGGTTTAGTCTCTGGTGGTGGAGTTACTTATCTAGATGCAATGGGCGTTTTAGATAAAATTAAACTTAAAGGCGATGAAGCAACTGGTGTCGATATAGTAAAAAGATCACTAACTGCACCAATGCGTTTAATTGCAAATAATGCAGGGTTTGAAGGCTCTGTAGTAGTAGAAAAGGTTAAAGAACTAGAAAAAGGAATGGGCTTTGATGCAATGAAAGGTAAATATGTAAACATGATCAAAGCCGGTATTGTTGATCCTGCCAAAGTAACCCGTTCAGCATTACAAAATGCTGCAAGTGCAGCTGCAATGCTCTTAACAACTGAAGCTCTTGTTGCCGACACATCGGAAGATGATGATGATGAAAATGGTGGAGGAGCTCCAGGAAGAATGCCCGGTGGAATGGGCGGAATGGGTGGAATGGGCGGAATGCCTGGTATGATGTAAGTAAAAAATAATGATGACTCAAAGTGGTATGCCTTTAATAGAGGTATACCACTTTTTTTAGTTTCTATAGCCTGTTTATATAGTTAAAATTATTTACTTTTTTAATCATATACCTTATAATATTATTTGTGGTTTAATAGATATTGAGAGGAGAAATATATGATTAATAACAAGGTTTTAGTATTAGATTTTGGTGGACAATATAGTCAACTTATAGCAAGAAGAGTAAGAGAATTTAATATATATTCATTGATAAAATCATATAAAACTTCTATAAAAGAAATAAAAGAGATCAATCCAGTTGCTATTATTTTGTCTGGGGGTCCAAAAAGTGTAAAAAACGAGAATGCCCCTAAGGTTGATCCTGCTATATTTGAGCTAAAAATCCCAATTTTAGGTATCTGTTATGGGATGCAGCTGATGGCATCCTCAATGCCAGGTGGTAAGGTAAAAAAAGCAAAGCAAGGAGAATATGGTAAAGCTAAGTTAAAAATTAAAAATAAGCTAGGCCTTTTAAAAGATATTGATAACGATACACAAGTCTGGATGAGTCATGGTGATCAGGTAGAAAGTATGCCAGATGGTTTTTACAATATTGCTCATACTAATGTAACCGAAGTGGCTGTTATGGCTGATATAAAGAAAAAATTATACGGTGTACAGTTTCATCCTGAAGTTTTACATACATTAAAAGGTAAAGAGATTTTACATAACTTTCTTTTTGTTGAAAGTAAAGCCAAAGCAGACTGGACAATGGTAGATTACATAAGTGAAGAAGTATTAAATATTAAAAAACAAGTTAAAAATAAAAAAGTTATCTGTGGTTTATCAGGTGGAGTTGATTCTTCAGTAGCTTCTGCTTTAGTTTATAAAGCCATAAAAGAACAGTTAACATGTATTTTTGTTGATCATGGTCTTTTAAGAAAAGGAGAAGCTAAAGAAGTAAGAAGAACCTTTAGTGAAGAGTTTAATATTCCATTGATCTATGTAGATGGGAAAAAAAGATTTTTAGAAAACTTAAAGGGTGTAGTTGATCCAGAAGAGAAAAGAAAGATTATTGGTAGAGAGTTTATCAGAGTATTTGAAGAGGAAGCAAAAAAAGTTGAAAATGCTGAGTATTTAGTTCAGGGGACAATATATTCAGATGTCATTGAAAGTGGAAATGAACATGCTGCTACAATTAAAAGTCACCATAATGTAGGTGGTTTACCTGAAGATATGGACTTTAAATTAATAGAACCTTTGAGAATGTTATTTAAAGATGAAGTCAGAAAAATAGGAGAAGTACTCGGTTTACCTGATAATATAGTATGGCGCCAACCTTTCCCTGGTCCAGGATTAGCGATAAGAATAATTGGAGATATAGATGAAAAGAAATTATCTATATTAAAAGAAGCGGATGCAATATTAAGAGAAGAAATAAGAAATGCGGGGCTTTATAGAGATATATGGCAATCATTTGCTGTCTTGCCTGATTTAAAGAGTGTGGGTGTGATGGGTGATGATAGAACTTATGGCTATCCAATTATTATTAGAGCAGTTAGAAGTGATGATGCAATGACTGCAGACTGGGTTCATCTACCATATGACTTACTTGAAAATATTTCTAATAGGATTGTTAATGAAGTTAAAGAGATTAATAGAGTGGTTTATGATATAACATCAAAACCACCAGCAACAATAGAATGGGAATAGAGAGTTAGGAGTGTAGTTAATGAGTAAGAAAAAATATGATGTCATAGTTGTAGGTACAGGTCCTACAGGAATATTTACCGTTTTAGAAATATTAAAAAAGGAAAAAAATTTAGATATTCTCATGTTAGAAAAAGGAAAAGATATATCAAAAAGAGAGTGTCCAATGAAACAGAATCCAGGTATGGGTTGTGTTAACTGTGATAGCTGTTCAGTTGTATCTGGTTGGGGTGGAGCTGGGGCTTATAGTGATGGGAAATTATCTCTTTCCCCTAAAATAGGTGGATATTTGGAAGAATACATTGGACTAAAAAATCTAAAAGAGTTAATCCAGTATGCTGATCAGATCTATTTGAACTTTGGTGCACCTGAAAGAATTTTTGGTTTAGACACTTCTAAAATAGAAGATACTAAGGCGAAAGCAATAAAATCTAATCTTAAATTCATACCTGCTAAATTGAGACATTTAGGAACTGGTTATACTAGAACTGTATTAGGAAATATGAAAGAATTTATTAAACAAAAAGGTGTAGAGATAAAGTTTAAAACAAATGTTGTTAAGTTTATTATAGACGATGATAAAGTAAAAGGAGTAGAAACAAAAAGTAAAGACAGGTATTATGGTGATTATATCGTTACTGCTCCCGGAAGAGAAAATGCTCAGTGGTTAAGTTCTTTAGCTCCTCAATTAGGTATAAATACAACTGTAAATCCTGTTGATATAGGTGTTAGAGTGGAAACATCATCTGTTATTGCTGAACAACTTACTGAAAATCTCTATGAGTCTAAGTTGATATATCAAACCCCAACTTTTGATGATAAAGTAAGGACATTTTGTATGTCTCCATACGGAGAAGTTGTTCATGAAAATAATCAAGGCCTTATAACAGTTAATGGACACAGCCATTCTGATATAAAAACAGAAAATACTAACTTTGCACTTTTAGTTAGCAAAACTTTTACCGAACCATTTCATGAACCGACAACATATGGAAAAAACATAGCTAAGTTAGCAAATCTACTCGGTGGGGGAGTAATTATACAGAGATTAGGTGATCTGTTAGATGGACATCGCTCTACACCGGTTAGAATCGGTAGAGGTATTATTGAACCCACCTTAAAAGAAGCAACTCCAGGAGATTTAAGTTTAGTATTTCCTTACCGACATTTAAAAGGAATTATTGAAATGTTGGAAGCATTAGATAATTTAGCTCCAGGTTTATATTCAAGAGATACTTTGTTATATGGAGTAGAAGTCAAATTTTATTCCAATCGAATAGAGGTAAATAATAATCTAGAAACAAAAATAAATAATCTCTATACAGCCGGTGATGGGGCAGGCATTACTAGAGGTCTAATGCAGGCATCTGTTTCTGGAATTGTAATTGCAAGAGATATAATAAGTAAGGGAAACTAAAAATGTATCCTTGTAATCTAATAAGTGATAAGTATGAACTTAATACTGGCTTAAGATTAATTTATGAAAAACTCCATAAAAGATTTAAAAAACAAAATTGGTGGCCTGCTGATAGTAAGTTAGAGATTATAATAGGCGCAATCTTAACTCAAGCAGTAAACTGGTCAAATGTAGAAAAAGCGATTGATAATTTAAAAGAAAAGAACCTTCTAAATTTGAAGTCTTTAGACCAGATTGAACTAACAAAGTTAGCTCAACATATAAAACCATCTGGTTACTATAATATGAAAGCCAAAAAAATAAAACAATTTGTTAAGTATTTGAAGGAGAATTATAACTTAGATTTAAATAATATAGATAAGGGGGAACGGTCTGTTAAGGTCTTAAAAAAAGAACTATTAAAAATATATGGTATAGGACCTGAAACTGCTGATTCAATACTTCTTTATGTATATAACAAACCTGTATTTGTAATAGATAACTATACAAAAAGGATGCTAACTAAAACAGGCTTTATCTCTAAAAATACTAATTATTATAAGGTACAAAATATGTTTCATAGTAATCTAAAACAAGATATTAATTTATATAAAGAATTTCATGCATTGATCGTTAAGTTAGGAAAAAAATATTGCTTAAAAACTACAGCCATATGTGAAAAATGTCCTATTGTTGGATAAAAAATTAAGGAGGAAGACTATGTTAATTGTTAATACTGAAAATATTAAAGGTAGAGAAGTTAAAGAAGTTATAGGCTTAGTAAGAGGAAATACTATAAGAGCAAGACATATTGGGAATGACATAGTTGCTGGTCTAAGAAATATTGTTGGTGGAGAGGTTAAAGAGTACACTCAAATGATTAGTGATGCAAGAGAAGAAGCATTACTTAGAATGCAACATGAAGCAGAGTCATTAGAAGCTGATGCAATTATAAATATTCGTTTCACAACTTCTCAGGTAATGGGTGGAGCAGCTGAAATTCTTGCATATGGAACTGCTGTCAAATTAAAATAAGTTAAAATAAACCGGGATAATAATTCCCGGTTTGTTTATTTGGGTAGTGATTTTAAAGAGGAGGATTTAAATGAAAAAAAGGTGGAGTCTAGACACACTATATACTGGTTTTGATTCAAAAAAGTTTAAAGAAGACTTTAAACAACTTGAGAAAAGTATAAAAAAGATTCAAAACTTTAATCTAAAAAAAAATGAAAGCAATGTAAAGAAGGCGGAAAATTTTTTAAAACTGGTAATAAATTACCGAGAACTATTAACAACACTATCTGCTTATTCTAATTTAAAAGCTAGTGTTAATGTAAATAATGAAAAAGCATTAAAGATGATCGAGAAAATTGAAAAGAAAAGAACTAAAACTACAAAAGCAGAAGTAAATTTCCAATTATGGCTCAGTAAAATCAGAGATTGTGAAGAGTTATATGATAAATCAGACTTACTAAGTGAACATGAATTTTTTATAGATGAATTAGTTAAACAAAGCAAGTATCTGTTATCAGAAGATGTAGAAGATATGGTTGCCCAGATGAAACAAACAGGATCATCTGCTTGGACTAAGCTGCAAGAAAAGTTAACTTCTACCCTTTTAGTTGAAATCAAAATAGATGGTGAAATTAAAAAACTACCACTTCCAGTAGTAAGAAATATGGCACATGATAAGGATCAGACTTTAAGAAAAAAAGCTTATAAAGCAGAGTTAAAATCTTATCAAAAGATAGAAAAAGGAGTTGCTGCTGCTCTTAATGGTATAAAAGGAGAAGTAATTACTTTAACAGAAAAGAGAGGTTATAGTTCACCTTTAGAAAAATCATTAGATGATTCGAGAGTCGATAAGTCTACTTTAAAAGCTTTATTAAAAGCAATTGAAGAAAAGTTAAAGTTATTTAGAAAGTTCTATGAAAGAAAAGCTTCAATTTTAGAACATAAAAATGGATTACCATTTTATGATCTATTTGCACCTTTAGGTGAGGTTGAAATGGATTATAATTATCAAGAAGCTAAAGACTTTATTATTGATAATATAAATGATTTTGACCAAGAAATGGCTCTTTTTTATCATAAGGCATTTGAAAACAATTGGATTGATATTGAACCTAGGGATGGAAAAAGAGGAGGAGCTTTTTGTTATAATATACATCCGATTAAAGAAAGTAGGGTTTTAAGTAATTTCACAGGTTCATTTAGTGATGTTACTACTCTAGCACATGAATTAGGACATGCCTATCATGGACACTGTCTTGAAGAAGAAAGTATTATTAATTCTAACTACCCGATGCCATTGGCTGAAACTGCTTCAATTTTAAGTGAAACTATAGTTACAAATGCAGCCTTAAAAAAAGCAGATAAAAAGCAAAAATATTCAATCTTAGAAAGCAAAATAACTAGTGCTGGGCAGGTTATTGTAGATATTTATAGTAGATATATATTTGAAAGTGAACTTTTTAAAAAGAGAAGAGAAAGTTCATTAAGTGTTGATGAATTGAAGGAAACAATGATCTATGCGCAGAAAAAAGCTTATGGTGATAGTTTAGATTATGATCACTTACATCCTTATATGTGGCTTAATAAACCTCATTATTATTCAGCTAACTATAACTATTATAACTTTCCTTATGCTTTTGGACTTCTATTTGGTCTAGGTGTTTATGCTTTAAGTCAAGAAGAGGGTAATGAGTTTGTAAAAAAATATAATGACTTATTAAAAGAAACAGGTAAGAATTCTGTAAAGGATGTTGGCAAAATGATTGGTATAGACTTAGATCAAAAAACATTTTGGTTAAAATCATTAAATGTTTTAAAAGATAATATAGATGAGTTTATCAGATTAACAGACTAGTAAAATAACCGGGTAATTTAAGGTCCAATTTTAACCAATTTTTTAATTTATTTTTAGTTTTGAATATTTAAAAACTGTGCTGTTTTAGTTAAACCATATGTAAATAAGAGTTGATATTGAACCTATAGTTAATATATATTCGTAACTTTTAATATAATAAATATTTTTATGAAAATAAGGCTTTACAAAAATTAATTGAGCAAGATAAATTTTGTTTAATTTACAAGTAAATGATAAAAAAGGGATTTTATAATAAGTGGACAATATTAATGTAACTAGTTAAGGATTGAAAGGAGTGATTTGTTTGATAAAAGTAGGAAAAACTCTACCTGATTTTTGTTTAAAAGATCAAAGTGGGAAAGAACATTGTAGGTATGATTATAGTGATCAGAGGCTAGTATTGTTTTTTTATATTAGAGACAATACTCCTGGTTGAAAAAAAGAATCTGTTGCTTTTCAAAAGCAGCTAAAGACCCTGGAAGGGTTAGAGACTAAAGTTGTTGGTGTAAGTAAAGATAGTGTTCAATCACATAAAAAATTTGCAGAAGAATATGATTTAAAGTATCCATTATTGGCTGACACAGAAAAGAAGTTAGCAAAAGCTTTTGATGTTGTAAATATGTTGGGTATATACAAAAGGAGTACATTTATTATATCAGAAGAGCATAAGATAATTAAAATATTTCCTAAAGTAAAGGTGAATGGACATGTTGAAAGAGTAATAGACTTTCTAAAAGATTTAAAATAAATGGTGATAAAAAAGTAACTTTTAATAAGATAATTAAAGGTTGCTTTTTTATTTTGTATTAAAGTATTTCAGATATGCAATGACTCTTTATTTATGTTATAATAATTTATGGTATAAAAATGGTCTGGCTACCCGGATTTGAACCGGGGACCTCTTGCTCCCGAAGCAAGCGCGCTACCAAACTGCGCTATAGCCAGATAGTTTGTACTTAAAGTCTTTTTTTTATTATATCATCGTAAAAAAACCAAGTAAAGTTTAATTATAAAAAAAGGAGATATCAATGATTGATAGAGGAATATATTTATTAGAGATTATATTAAAAAAAAATGAAAGTATAAAAGTAGGTGCTTTAGGTAAAATAGATTTTAAAAGTGGCTATTATTACTACATAGGATCTGCCCAAAGAAATTTAAAAAAAAGAGTTATCAGACACCTAAAAAACAAAAAGAGCCTGTATTGGCACATAGATTATTTATTAGAAAAAGCAGAAATTAAAAATTGTTATATTTTCAATAAAAACAAAAAATTTGAATGTGATATAACTCAAAGACTTATTAGTTTTAAAGGACTACTTTTTTTTGTAAATAATTTTGGCTCAACTGATTGTTTTTGTAACTCACATCTATTATATAATGACAGTAATCAAAAGATCGATTTTTATTTAGATAAAATGGATATTAATTACTACAAAATGAAATTTAGCAGGAGTGAATAGTTGATGGAAAAAGCAGATAAAATTTTAAGTAACTTAAATCAAGAACAAAAAAAAGCAGTAAAGTTTCATCAAGGTCCTGGATTAGTTATTGCAGGAGCCGGGTCAGGTAAAACAAGGGTTTTAACTCATAGAATTGCATATTTAATGGAAAAATATAGTGTAAGCCCCTTTAATATATTAGGACTAACCTTCACTAACAAAGCTGCTGAAGAAATGAAAGAAAGAGTTAAGATAATGAGTGGTCAGAATGCAGAAGATATATTTTTAGGAACCTTTCATTCTTTTTGTGTTAGGATATTAAGAAGAGAAATTAATAAGCTTAATTTTAAAACTAGTTTCACAATATATGATTCATCTGAACAAAAAAAGTTGGTTAAGAACATCTTGAAAGATTTAAACTATGATGTAAAAAGATTTAAACCAGCTGTAGTATTAAGTAAAATTAGTAATGCTAAAAATGAGTTAATAGATGCTAATCAGTATAAT
>JAIPEV010000054.1 GCA_021736965.1 Halanaerobiales bacterium
CAACTTAAAAGATGCAAGTCTAAAACATAATGATATTATAAGATGTCTACGTAAAAAAAGTGTAAAAGAAACAAAACAGGCGGTTGTAGATCATATTAGAACCTTATCTGAGATGGTGTAAAAACATATAAAAACAGATATTTTTTAAGATGATTGTTACAATATAGTCTTAGGAGGGATTGAAAGTGAAAAAAGAAGCAGTATATACAAAAAAAGCACCTGAACCAGGTAATTATTCACAGGCTATAAAGTATAATGGTCTAATCTTTGTTTCAGGTCAAACTGCTGATGATATAAATACAGGTAAACCGATTCATGGCAGTGTAGCAAATCAGACAAAAATTATTTTAACAAACATAAAAAATATTTTAAAAGAAGCTGGATCAGGTTTAGATAAAGTATTAAAGGTTAATGTATATATTTCAAAGATGGAAGGTAAAAAAGAGATGGATAAAGTATATAAAGAGTTCTTTAATGGAGATATTCCTCCAGCTAGAATAGCGATGGCTGTTAAAGGTCTAGATGCTGGACTTGATGTTGAGATTGATGTTATTGCTCATCAATAAGATTAACTAAGGAGATATTGATATGGATATAACCCTTTCAGAAATTTATGAAGCTAGAAACTTAATAAAAAATTTAACTAAAAACACACCGCTATATAAAAGTAAATACCTATCTAATGATAAGACAGATATTTACTATAAGTTGGAATTCTTACAAGATACCAGAAGTTTCAAAGTAAGAGGAGCAGCA
This sequence comes from Halanaerobiales bacterium, assembly GCA_021736965.1. Taxonomy (GTDB): domain Bacteria; phylum Bacillota; class Halanaerobiia; order Halanaerobiales; family M55B127; genus M55B127. Next base: position 757 of record JAIPEV010000054.1, read on the forward strand.
AACTTTGCCCTACATCTAGATGATAGAGAACTTAATAATGGCTTAATAACATATTCGACAGGAAATCATGGCAGAGCAACAGCTCATGTTGCAAAAAAACTAGGTACAGATGCAAAGATTTGTATTTCTAAAAATGTATTAAATAACAAAATTGAAGGAATAAAAAAATCTGGTGGAGATGTAATTATATATGGAAATAGTCAAGATCAGGCCAAAGAAAAAGCAGTAAAACTATCTGAAACAGAAGGTAGAGCAGTTGTTCCTCCTTTTGATAATAAATATATCATATGTGGTCAGGGAACAATTGGTTTAGAAATTTTAGAAAAGTTACCTAATTTAGATAGTATTTTAATACCTCTAAGTGGTGGTGGATTAATAAGTGGGATTTCTTATCTAGTAAAAAGTTTTAATCCTGAATGTAAGGTATATGGTATAAGTATGAAAAAAGGTGCAGCAATGTATGAAAGTATTCAAAAAGATAAACCTGTTTTAGTAGATGAAGTAGACAGCCTTGCAGACAGCTTACAAGGAGGCATACTTTTAGACAATAAATATACTTTTAAGATGGTTCAAAGGTATGTTGATCAGATAGTTTTAGTCACTGAAAAAGAAATTAAAGATGCCATGATTTTTGCATTTGAAAAAGAACATTTTGTTCTTGAAGGTGCAGCAGCAGTGAGTATTGCAGCCTTACTGGCTGATAAAATAAGTTATCTGGGAGAAAAGTCAGCTTTTGTTCTCACAGGTAGTAATGTAGATAATGATTCGTTTTTAAGAACCATTGATTCAAAATAAGGAGAGATTCAGTGATGGCTATATTTGAAGTCAGTGAGTATAAAAATAGATTAAAAAAGATCAAAGAAAGGATGGATAAAGCTGGTATTCAAGTTCTTTTAGCAACCCATCCTGCCAATCTGAATTATGTTACAGGTTATGATGGTTGGTCTTTTTATGTTCATCAAGGAGGATTAGTTTTTATTGATCGTGAAGAACCAATTTGGTTTGGGAGAGAACAGGATCGAAATGGTGCTCGAATAACCACCTGGTTAAAGGAAGAAAATATTTATGGATACCAAGATGATTATGTTCAATCATTGACTAAACACCCAATGGATTATATGTCTGATATTTTAAAAAATTTAGGATATGAAAAGGCACAAATCGGGGTAGAAATGGATAACTATTACTTTACACCAAGAGCACTTAATTCAATCAAAGATAATTTACCTAATGTTAAAATTATTGATGCAAATAGGCTGATACCATTAGTTAGACAGGTTAAAAGTAATCAAGAGATTGAGTATATGAAAATGGCAAGCAGAATTGTTGAAAAGACTATGGAGACAGCCATTGATGCCATTGATCAAGGTGTTAGAGAAGGAGATGCAGCAGCAGAAGTATATAAGGCTCAAATTAGTGGTACTAAAGATTTTACCGGAGACTATACTGCGATTGCTCCAATAATGCCTTCAGCAGAGAGAACCTCTACAGCTCATTTAACTTGGACAGATCGGAAATATAAAATGGGAGATGTAGTCTTACTCGAGTTAGCAGGAAGTAAGCATAAGTACCATGCACCACTTTCCAGGACTTTATTTATTGGTGACCCATCAGATGAGTTAATAGAGATAGCGAAAGTAGTTGTAAATGGTTTAAATCAAACCTTAGCTTTTATTGAACCTGGTATAACCTGTGAAGAAGTGGAAGAAAAGTGGAGAAAATCAATTGCAAGCAGTAAAGTAGTTAAAGAATCAAGAGTAGGTTATTCATATGGATTAAACTATCCACCAGACTGGGGTGAACATACTGCTAGTTTAAGACCGGGTGATAAAACAATTTTAAAACCAAATATGACATTCCACTTTATGCCTGGAATTTGGTTGGATAAATTTGGATTTGAAAATAGTGAACCTTTTTTTATTACAGAAAATGGGTGTGAAACTTTTGTAGACTTTCCTAGAAAATTATTTATAAAATGATGGGATGAGTCTCAATCTTCAAAGGGGTGATACTTAAATGGATTTTTTAGAAAAATTAAACAACATAATAAGAAAATTAGAAGAATTTATCCTAGCCTATGGGGTTCTAACCATGGCTGCACTTACCATTATTAATGTTATTTCCAGAAACTTTTTTAATCACGGGCTTTCATTTGCAACCGAAATAAATGAATTTTTAATTGTTTTCATTACTTTCTTAGGGACAAGTTATGCGGCTAGAAATGGTAGACATATAAGAATGTCAGCTCTATTTGATATAGCAAATAAGAAAATAAAAAAGATTATGGTATATATTATGACTGGTGGTACAGCCTTAATTATGTATTATGTAACTTATTTATCCGCCATATATGTTTATAGAGTGTTTTTAAATGGTCGGATGAGTCCAGTAATGAGAGTTCCATTATACTTAATCTGGATCTTTGTTCCAATTGGCTTATTAATGACAGATATTCATTATACTTTAGCCTTCATTAAAAATATTATAGAAGATGATGTATGGATATCTTTTGAAGAACAATCCGAATATGAAGACTTAGAAACAGCTATGAGAAAAGATCAATGTTTAAAACAATAGATTAAATAGTAGTTATAAAACCAGAAGTGAGGAGATGAGATAGATGTTGGCTTTAATGGGAGCTATAATGATTTTACTGTTATTTTTAGGTTTTCCAATGATGATTCCATTATTAACTGCACCACTTGTTATAATGCATTTTTACTATCCTGCCTTTGATGCAATGATCTTAGTTCAGCAGATGATAGCTGGTATTTTACCTGCTTCCTTAATAGCGGTACCTATGTTTATATTTGCTGCAGATATTATGTCAGCAGGAGAGATGTCAAATAGATTGGTTGATTTTGTAAAAGTCTTTGTAGGCCATGTTCGAGGTGGTATGGCAATTACTACAGCTGCAGCCTGCACATTTTTCGGTGCAATATCAGGTTCTACTCAGGCTACAGTTGTTGCAATTGGAGGTACAATGAGGCCCTATCTTTTAAGGGATGGTTATGATGATTCTTTTACAACTGCATTAATTATCAATTCAAGTGATATAGCATTACTGATTCCACCTAGTATTGGGATGATAGTTTATGGAGTTGTTAGTGGTACTTCAATTGGAGAACTTTTCATTGCAGGTATTGGTCCAGGTTTATTAATCTTATTTATGTTTGCATTATATAGTTACTTTTATGCAAAGTTTAAAAACATACCTATCCATGATAAAGCTAGTTGGCCAGAAAGATGGAGAATTACAAAAAGGGCTTTAGTAGCTTTTGGTTTTCCAGCAATTATTATTGGTGGTATTTATTCTGGATTTTTTAGTCCAACAGAGGCAGCTGCTGCCTCAGTATTTTATGCTGCAGCAGTAGAGATAATAATTTATAGAAATCTTAAAATCAGAGATCTAAAGGATATTGCTTTGTCTACAGGTCTTGTTACAGGGGTCGTATTTATATTAGTAGGATCTGGGGTTGCTTTTTCTTGGTTGATCTCATTAGCTAGAATACCACAACAGATCTTACCAGGAATAATCGGTCCTGCTCCAACTCAAACCTGGGTATTATTTATTATTGCAGTTGCCTTTTTTATCGGATGTATGTTTGTAGATCCGATTGTAGTAATTATGATTTTGACACCAATCTTTAAACCTGTAGTTACATCATTAGGCATTGATCCTGTATTAGTTGGTACTATGGTTACATTACAGGCAGCAATTGGATCAGCAACACCACCCTTTGGGTGTGATATATTTACTGCTATTGCTGTATTTAAAAGACCATATTTTGAGGTTATCAAAAAGACACCGGTATTTATTGCGATGCTCTTAGTTGTATCAGCATTATTAATTTTCTACCCAGATGTAGCATTATTCTTAAGAGATCTAGCTTATGGTTACTAATAGGGGGAATTAATTAATGGACATCAAAAAAGAAATTAAAGATTTAAAAGTTGAATTAATAGAACTTAGGAGAGATTTCCATCAGCATCCTGAATTGGGTTTTAAAGAGTTTAGAACTGCAGAAATTGTAGCTGAATATTTAAAAGGGCTAGGATTAGAGGTAAAAGAAAAGGTAGCTAAAACAGGTGTTGTTGGTTTACTTAAAGGTGATAAGCCTGGGAAAACCCTGATGTTGAGAGCAGATATGGATGCTTTACCGATAACAGAAAAAAACGAAATAGAATATAAGTCACAAAAAGAAGGTGTAATGCATGCCTGTGGTCATGATGGTCATACTGCAATGTTGATGGTAGCAGCAAAGATCTTAGCAAGACATAAAGATAAAATTAATGGAAATCTAAAGTTTGTCTTTCAACCAAATGAAGAAACAGCTGGAGCCAAAATGATGATTGAAGAGGGTGTATTAGAAGACCCTAAAGTTGATGGGGCATTTGGAATACATCTTTGGACTCCAATAGAAAGTGGGAAAATTGCAATTTCCCGTGGAGCTGTAATGGGTGGTTTATATGAGTTTGAACTAAAAATTACCGGTAAAGGTGGTCATACTTCTGCTCCTCATACTGCAGTTGATCCAATAGTAGTTGCTAGTAGTATTATACAAAACGTTCAGGCAATCCAGACTAGAGAAATTGACCCTTTAAAACCAACTCTGATAATGTTTGGACAGATTAATGGAGGTACTGCTACAAATATTATACCTGAAGAAACAACTTTAAGAGGGACAATCAGATATTTATACAGAGATCTTTTAGAAAATGAAGAAAGACCAAGAGAAAGATTTGAAAGAATAATCGAAAATACCTGTAAATCATATCGGGCAGACTATGAAATTAAATATATAGTAGAAAGTCCACCGGTTTACAATAATGATAGAATGGTTGATTATGTATTTGAAACTGCTAAAGAAGTACTAAATAACAGTAAAGATATAGTTAATTATACAAATCTAGCTGGTGAAGACTTTGGAGAATTTTCTGATAAAGTACCATCTACATTTTATTTTATTGGTACGGGTAATAAAGACAAAGAGACTGATTATGCACACCATCATCCTAGATTTAATATAGATGAAGAAACTTTAATAACCGGTGTGGAAATGCATGTTAGAAGTGCACTAAACTTTTTATCTAAGTAAAATATCTTATAAAATCAAGGGGGCTGATAGAAAATATAAAAATGAATTTAATATTTATTGAAATTATTTCTTAAAATTCAAAAGGGGGAAAAATAAAAAATGAGAAAAATCTATCAAGTTATGATTTTTAGTTTAGTAGCAGTAATGATGTTTGGTGTATTTAATATAGGTACTGTTCAGGCAGCTGATTATAATTGGAAGTTTGCTCTAGAGGAAATAGAAGGTAGTGTACAGCATGAGTGGGCTTTAGAATTTGCTAGAAGAATGGAAGAAAAGTCTGATGGAGCTGTAAATATAGATATCTATCCATATGGTGCTTTAGGTACTAGTGGAGACATTTCAGAACAGACCATGAATGGTATTTTAGAGTTTGCATTTTCAACTCCAAGTTGGTTTGCTACAACAATACCTGAAGCTGGACTATTTTCATTACACTATATTTGGTCTGACAATCTAGAAGTAAATAAATATGTAATGGAAAATAGTGAAGCAATTTATCAAGATCTATCAAGTATCTATAATGATAAAGGTCTTAAACTACTACAGGTATTTCATGAAGGTTGGCAAGTATGGACAGCGAATAAGCCAATTAGAGAACCTAAAGACTTTGAAGGCGTTAAGATTAGAGTTATGGGAGATCCAATCTTAATAAAAAATTATCAGGCATATGGTGCTAATGCAGTACGTTTAGCTTATTCAGAAATCTATAGTTCACTACAGTTAAATATGATTGATGCTCAGGTACAGCCTTATTTTGCAACTCAGGAAATGAAGTTTTATGAACAACAAGATTACCTGATTGAAGCAAAACAGGTTCCATTTATTACTGGTGTAATTATAAACCAGAACTTCTTTAACAACCTATCTGAAGAGTATCAAAATATGATTATTAATACTTCAAGAGAAATGACAGACTATATTTTTGAAGTGCAAAAAGATCTAAATGCTAAAAGACTAGATATGATGTTAGAAGACAAACCTAGTCTAGAAGTTATTAGATTAAAAGAAGAAGAAAGACAAGAATTTGCTAAAAAAGCAAAAACAGTATGGGAAAGTTATAAAAATGATGTAGGAGAGAATGGAGCAGAAATCTTAGAAAAACTATTATCTGAAATTGCAGAAGCAGAAGAGAGATTTGCTGAGTAGTAAATGAAAAGAAAAAGGGGCTCTAATTGAGCCCCTTTTTTAACAAAAGTTAAAATAAGAGGTGGGAGAATGGTATATAAAGCCCGAGAAGGGCAAATTAGTTATGGAGAAGCTATTGGTATATTAATGCTTGAAACTTATACACCATTTATACCTGGTGATGTTGGTAATGCTTCGACTTACAACTTTCCAGTTCGTTTTGAAACTATCAAGGGATTAACTGTTAAAAGAATATTTAAAAAAGATAGATCAGCCTATGACCAACTATTAAAAGCTGCATTGAAATTACAGAGCCAAGGGGTTAGAGCAATCACTGGAGACTGTGGTTTTATGGCTATTTTTCAAGAAAAATTAAATGAAGATCTTGATATACCTGTATTTTTATCCAGTATGCTACAGGTATCTTTTATTTTAAAGATCATAGGTAAAAGTAATAAAGCAGGTATACTTTCAGCCAATGCAAAATCCTTAAATGACCTAGAACTATTAAAAGAAGTAGGAATTAATAATTTAGATAACATTGTAATAAAGGGTTTAGAGGATTATACTAACTTTAATCATTCAATAATTGAAGAAGTTGGGATTTTAGATTCAGAAAAGATAAAAAAAGAAGTTGTAGATGCTGCTTTAGAGATGACAAAAAATAATCAAAAGATTAGGGCAATACTATTAGAATGTAGTGTTTTACCACCTTATTCAAATGCAGTCCAAAAGGCAACTGGTTTACCTGTTTTTGATTATATAACAATGATCAATTTTGTATATTCTTCTGTAGTACAAACTAACTATAATGGAATTTATTAAAATATTATTTATTTGATTTTTAAAAATTAAATTATATAGTTTGATTATCTTTAAAAAGGTGATAAGATATAATAAGCAAGAATATCTTATCATTTTTTTATATAATAAAAAGATTTGGGCTATAAAAAATATGGGAGTTGATTAGATTGAAGATCAAAGTTAAGTTTACAGAGATGATTGCTAAAAAGTACTTAAATAATAATGAAAAGGAGAGTAATTTGACTGTAGAAATCGAAAAAAATGCTTCTATTAATCGCTTGCTTGATCAAATAGGAATCCCTGCAAGTGACAGATATTCTATAATGTATACAAGAAATGGAAAGTTTATGTATAATGATAAAAAACTACATGATGGAGATCAAATAAAGATATTTCCAGTTCTAGGTGGTGGCTAATAATAAATAAAGGTAATTTAATGTTATTTACAACTCAAGTAAATAATTTTAAAATACAACCATATAGGGATATTTTTTATATAATTCATAAATATGAGTCCTATTTCGAAGAGATATTTTAGATAAAAGTACTAAAAAATAAGTAGAAAACTGCAAAATTATTTATTAAAATATTGAGAAAATTTAAAATTATCTATTAAATAACACTAAAATATGTTGACAAAGTATAAACAATGAAATATAATTGATTAATAAGAGATATATCACTGAAATAAAGCATAAATAACCAAAAAAAATAATACATTATTGATGACAATAAATTTTTAATTTTGTTGTCTATTTTTATCTGCTTTTCCTTTTATTACTGTTCTATTAAGATATGAAAGGTAATACATAATTTCAAAATGTTTTAAGTTCACATGTTTTAAAGTAATTCTATTCTTAGAGTTATTTTAAGATCTTTCCTTAAATCAAAATACTATCATGTTGTTGAATCTTTAATATCAACTTTTTATTTTTTTAAATTCTTCTCTTCTCATAGAATGACCTTTAGCTTAAAAAATAGCATCTTTTGAAAAATATAATAAATTATAGTTTATATAGTTAGGGGTATAATAATGAATTTAAGTGAAAAAGCTTATACTACTATAAAAAATAAAATTATCTTAAATAATGATGGAAATAGTTATTTAAGTGTTCGTGAAATCGCCCGTAATCTTGATATGAGTTATACCCCTGTAAGAGAAGCCTTCAAAAAACTTGAAATGGAAGGTTTATTAGAAAAGATTCCCAATCTAGGTTACTTTATTCCCGAAATCAGTAATAAAGACATTGAAAATATCTTTCAAACCAGAGAATGTCTAGAGACTTTTGTTTTAAAAAAAGTTTTTAGCAAAATAAATGGTCAGGATATTGAAATATTGAATCAATATATTAAAAAAATGCAAATAGCTTTAGAGAAAAAAGATCTAATTATCTTTTATAATATAGACAAAGATTTCCACCTATACTTCTTTAAAAAGTATGGTAATTCTCATTTAACTAGTTTTTTGGAAAATATTCGGGATAGATATCATCTTTGTTCTAAAAAGATTATATTAGAAGAAAGAGATGGAGTTAGACAGATCATAGAGGAACATAAAAAGATTGTAAAAAATATTGAAAATAAAGAAAAAGATAAAGCTTTAAAGTTTCTAAGCAATAATATTGAAAACTCTAAAAAACGGTTAAAAAACGGGAATATATATTTATATTAAATTACTATATATTATTTTTTTTGTGTATTTATTGGTTTTATCTAATTACATATTGATCCATAATTTATATATTTGAAAGGGGTGGTTTCTTGTAGTTTAACCTTTTATATACTTTATATACTGATTTCATTTTTTATTATTAATGAAGTTAGTTAAAGTTTATTTATACTCAGATATAGATTTAAATACTTGAATTAATTGAAAATTATGAATTGAGGTGAGAAAAATGGGAAAATGGAACTTTCCACAAGAAGGACATATGGATAAAGCAAGTAAGATATATTTTCAGACAATGAACACTAAAGAGATTGAGGAAAGATTAAAAAAAGATGATACAATAATAATACCAATTGGCTCAACAGAAT
>JAIPEV010000055.1 GCA_021736965.1 Halanaerobiales bacterium
GCTCATGACTCTGCTCCATTAACTCCTATCGTTAAACAAGCTGCAAAAGAAGGTATCTATATTGTTTCAGTAGATAGAGGTCTAACTGAACCAGTATCTGATCTATATGTTGCAGGTGATAATCCAGGTTTAGGAAGAGTTAGTGCAGAGTGGATGGCTAAAGAATTAAACGGTAAAGGTGATATTGTAGTATTAGAAGGTATTCCTTGTGTAATTAACTCACAAAGAGTAGATGCTTTTAATCAAGTAATGGATCAGTATTCAAATATTAATATATTGGATTCACAACCTGCTAATTGGTCAACTCAAAAAGGTCTAGAAATTATGGAAAATTACCTACAAAAATATGATAAAATTGATGCTGTATGGGCACAGGATGACGATGTTCTCAAAGGTGTTTTACAGGCCTATGAAGAGTCTGGAAGAGATGATATTAAATTCTTCTTAGGAGGAGCTGGATCTAAAGATATCGTCAAAATGGTAATGGAAGGAGATCCACTAGTAAGAGCAGATGTAACATATCCACCTTCCATGATTGCAACTGGTATTAGTATGGGGGTAAAGGCAATGTTAGGTGAAAAACTTGATGGATTTTACCAAAATAAATTACCTTCTGAAATAATACTAAGAGCTGAATTAGTAACTGAAGAAAATGCAGAAGATTATTACTATCCTGATTCAGTTTTTTAAGTCTAATTAAATAAAAAGCGGGCACTTATTTTAAAATAAGTGCCCTCTCCACACTTTTATTATATACTAAAAAGTTTTAAATATAAAATAAAGTATAAAAACTTAAATATGAAAATTCTTAAAAAGGAGAGTTTATAATGTCAGAAATATTTCCAGAACTTCCTTATTTAAAATATGAAGGTAATAAATCAGAAAATTTATTGTCCTTTAAGTATTATAATCCAAAAGAAAAAATTGATGGTCAGAGTATGGAAGAGATCCTAAGATTTTCTGTAGCATATTGGCACAGCTTTTGTAATACTGGTAGTGATCCATTTGGTGCAGGGACCTTGACAAAACCATGGGACAGTATACAAGATCCATTAAAACATGCTCAAAAAAAAGCTGAAGGTGCTTTTGAATTTATTGATAAATTAGGAGTAAATTACTTTTGTTTCCATGATAGAGATATAGCTCCTGCTGGCAAGTCCCTTAAAGAATCAAACTATAATTTAGATACAATGAAAGAAGTTATAAAAGAGTTAATGCAAAAAAAGAATATTAAATTATTATGGGGAACAGCAAATCTTTTTGAACATCCTAGATATGCTAATGGAGCTGCTACTTCTAATAATCCTGAAGTGTTTGCTCATGCGGCAGCTCAGGTTAAAAAAGCTCTAGAAGTAACAAATTATCTTGACGGTAAAAACTATTTATTTTGGGGTGGACGTGAAGGATATGAAACACTATTAAATACTAAAATGAGCTTTGAACAAGATAATCTTGCACGTTTTTTAGCAATGGCAGTTGATCATGCTAAAAAAATCGGTTTTGATGGACAGTTTTTAATTGAACCTAAACCTGTAGAACCTACTAAACATCAATATGATTATGATGTAGCTAATGTTTTAAGTTTCTTAAAGAAGTATGATTTAGATGATTACTTTAAGGTAAATATTGAAGCAAACCATGCAACTTTGGCTGGTCACACTTTTCAACATGAATTACAGCTTGCCCGTATAAATAACTTGTTAGGTAGTATTGATATAAATCAAGGTGATCCTCAACTGGGTTGGGATACAGATCAATTTCCTTCTAATATCTATATGACAACCTTAGCAATGTATGAGATTTTAAAAAATGGTGGAATAAGTCCAGGTGGATTAAATTTTGATGCTAAAGTAAGAAGATCTTCTATAGATCCAATTGATATCATGTATGGCCATCTACTTGGTATTGATACCTATGCTAGAGGATTAAAAATTGCAAATAAATTAATAAAAGATAATGTTATAAAAGATTTTATTAATCAACGATATAAAGGTTATAATAAAGGATTGGGTCAAAGAATAAGAGATGGCAAAGAAGATTTTGCTTCCTTAGAAAAATATATTTTAGAACAATATACTGAAGATAAATTAAGTTCTGGCAGACAGGAAATGTTAGAGTTAATCTTAAATCAATATATATTTGAAACTAGATAAAAATAAGGAAAGAAGGATTGTTATGTCTTATCTATTAGGTATTGACATCGGTACTAGTAATGTGAAAGTCTTAATAATATCTTCTAATGGAAAGTTAGTTGCTACAGAAGAAAAATCTTATCCTCTTTATTCTTTAAATCAAGGTTGGTCTGAGCAAAACCCACAAGATTGGTGGAGTTCTACAAAGACTGCAATAAAAACGATTATTTCTAAAAACGATATAAAACCTTTTAATATTTCTAGTATAAGTCTTTCTGGGCAGATGCATAGCTTGGTCCTGTTAGATAAAAATAAAGAAGTAATTAGGAGAGCAATTTTGTGGAATGACACTAGAACTTCCCATCAGTGTAACGATATTTTAAAAAAAGTAGGTGGATTAAATAAGCTAATAAAGTTAGTTTCTAATCCTGCCTTAGAAGGATTTACAGCCCCTAAAATATTATGGGTTCGGGATAACGAGCCAGAAAACTATAAAAAAATAAGACATATCTTACTGCCTAAAGACTATATAAGATATAAGTTAACTAAAGAAATAAAAAGTGAAGTATCAGATAATGCTGGGACTTTATTATTTGATGTCAAAAACAAAAAATGGTCAAAAGAAATGTTAAAAATTCTTAATATAGATAAAGAACTTTTACCAGAAGTTATTAAATCTACTGAAGTAGCTGGTTATATTACAAAAAAAGCTGCAAAAGATACTGGTTTAAAAAAAGATACTTTAGTAATTGCTGGTGGTGCTGATAATGCCTGTGGAGCTGTTGGGAGTGGCATAATTAAAAATGGGAGGGTAATGATTAGTATTGGAACTTCAGGGGTTGTTTTAGCTCAAAGTAACAAACCTGTTCCCGATTTAAAGGGTAGAATACATCTATTTAATCACGCAAATCCTGATAAGTATTATAATATGGGGGTAATGTTATCTGCAGCAGGCTCGTTTAATTGGTTAATGAAAAATATGTATGACAATAACTATGATATTAAATCTTTAAATAAATTAGCAGCAGAATCGAAACCTGGTAGTGAAAAGTTAATATTTTTACCATACTTAGTTGGAGAACGCACTCCTCATGCTGATTCAAAAGCGCGTGGAGTATTTTTCGGGATCTCAAACAAACATAAAATTAACCACTTTGTTAGATCTGTAATGGAGGGTGTTGTATTTGGTCTAAAGGATTCTCTTAATCTTATTAAAGAAAAAGGTTTAAATATAGATCAAGTTAGAGTAATTGGTGGTGGTGCTAAAAGCAAACTATGGTGTCAAATCCTTGCAGATGTTATCAAAAAAGAAGTAGTTTTAATTAATTTTGAAGAGGGTCCAGCCTTTGGAGCTGCATTAATTGCAGGAGTAGGTGCAGGTATATTTTTAGATTTTGAACAGGCTGAAAGAAATTTTATCAAGATTAATGACAAAATAAGACCTAATACTAATAATTATGATATATATGATCATAATTATAGTATTTATACCGGACTTTATGAAAGTTTAAAAGAAAATTTTAAAGAAAACATCTAATTAATGGTCCCTTTGTGGATCATTTTTTTATTAATTGGTATTAATCTCTTTTGATATCGAATTAATTTCTCCACCTATTATTAAGATCAAGCTAAATAGATATAGCCAAAGCATTAAAATAATAATTGCTGATAAGGAACCATAGATTAATGAAAAGTTTGCAATATAATTAATGAATATAGAAAAAAGATAAGATAAAGCTGTCCAACTAAAAAGGGTAAAAATTGTTCCGGGTAAAACATTTGTAATCGATTGATTTTGATTTGGTAAATACATATATAAGGTAACAATAGTTAAGATAATAGCAAATGGTAAGGCAGTTAGCTTAATTAGATTAAATATTTCATAAATTTTAGGATCAATGTATAGATAGTTTGATATAAATGAAAAGAATCCCTTTCCAATATTAGGAAGTGTAAGTAAAAATGCGATACCAACGATAATAAGGACTGTATATAAGATATCTATAAACTTTAAATGAAGATAGTTTCTGTTTTCTTTTACTTCATAGGCCATGTTAAGAGATTTCATTAGGGCCCTAATACCACGGGAAGAAGACCACAAAACTCCAATAATTGAGATAGATAAGATACTAAAATCTTTCAGTATTATATTTTGGTTTATGAACTCAATTACTAGATAATGAACTTTTTGAGGAAAAATTATTTCAATGGTGGATAAAACTAAGTTAGTATCTAATGATAGTTTTCCCAAAATTGCAAAGAGTACAATCAAAAAAGGAAATAAAGATAGGGTAAAAAAGAAGGCCATCAAAGCCCCATAGGCCTGTATATCATGTTTGGTATATCTTTTGACAAGTCGTTTTAAAATATATATCCCTTTATTTTTTGTTTTATCAATTATATTCATATAATCACCTTGTAATGTCTTTGAAAATAAGAAAGTTTATAAAAAAATATTTTAATCGACAAAAGTATTATAACTTAGAGAGTACATTAAGAGTATATTCAATTTCTTTTTTGGTATTTTTCCATCCAATACTAAACCTTAATGTTCCTTCAGGAAAAGTTCCTATTGCTTTGTGGGCAAGTGGTGCACAGTGCAAGCCAGATCTAACCATTATCTTATATTCATTGAATAATCTGTATCCTAACTCACCTATATCATAATCTTCAACAGATAAGCCAACCGTAGGAACCTTTTTTGAACTATCTAGCGTTCCATGAACTTTGATACTTTTTATACTTTTAAGGCCTGCCAGAAAAACATCTAATAGATTTTTTTCATGTTTAAAAATAGTATCTATTCCAGTCTTTTGAATATAATCTATACCTGCCTTTAATCCAACAATACCAGGGGTATTAATTGTACCACTCTCAAATTTATCTGGCAAAAAGTCAGGTTGGTTCACACTTTCGGAAAGACTACCAGTACCTCCTGTAATCAAGGAGTCCATCTGATTAGCTAATCTATCACTTATGATCATTCCTCCAATACCTTGTGGCCCAAGTAAACTTTTATGTCCAGTGAAACCCAAGAAGTCTAAGTTCAACTTTTTAAAATCAATATCGATAATTCCTGCAGTTTGTGCAGTATCTATTGCAAAAAAAACATTGTGCTTACTTGCTATTTGTCCAATTTCCTCTATCGGTAAGATTGTTCCAGTAACATTTGAGGCGTGGTTTATTAAAATAAGCTTTGTTGAGTCATTTATACTTTCTGAAACCAGGTAAGGATCAAAGAGGCCTTTCTGATCTGCCTTTAAATAACTTACTTTTATAATATCTTTATCTTCAAGTTGTTTTAAGGGCCTAAGCACAGCATTATGTTCCAAATTTGTAGTTATTACATGATCACCTTTTTTTAATAAACCTTTGATTAAGAAGTTCAGTGATTCGGTTATATTTTTAGTAAAGATAATATTTTCAACTTGTTCAGCTTTAAAGAAGTCAGCAATTGTAAATCTTGCATCCATAACCATTTTCCCAGCCTCAATAGCACATTGGTAACCACCACGACCAGGACTACAGTTAATCTTTTTCATAAAATTACTCATTTTATTTATTACAGTTTCAGGCTTATCTTTAGTTGTAGCAGCATTATCTAAATATACTTGATTCATAATCATCCCCCCAATAATTATTTTTGATTGATATCTTAATTAAAGGATTTAAAAACAGATTTAATATGATTTAAAGTTCTTTCGGTTGCTTCTGAAATTGAATAGTTAACCCGACTATTATATATTAAAGAAAGCATACCATGGTAAAAAAATGTATTCATTTCATCAACAGTTCTAGCATTTTTTTTGTTCAAATAACCACCCTCAACACATTTTCTTATTGGATAAGAGAGATTATTCTTTAAATAAGTATTAGTAAGTAATGGTAAAAACTTAGAAGGCTCAAGTCGAAAGTCTTCGGGATAAAGTATAAAGTATTTATCGATTAAAAGTGAAGGCTTTTCATCAATATTTTGAACAAATACTGAATAATATATTTCAGGATTTTTATAAGAAAACTGACAAAAATTATCCCACATTTTAATATATATTTGATATGGATCCTTTAACTGATCGGTATTATTAGCAACTTTAATAAAGTACTCTCTCATGTAGTCAAGGGAAGCAAAGAAGATAAGTTGTTTACTATTATCAAAATAGTTATAAATCGTTGCAGGATTATATCCAGAAATTTTAGCGACCTTTCTGACCTTTACCTGATTAAGACCTTTATCTCTTAATATTTTTATGGTTGAATCGATAAATACTCTAATTATATTTTTTGTTTTAATATCATCTTGATCAAATTCTATCATATTTATTCACTCTTTTCTAACATTATTAGGATTATAGTTATTAATAAATTAATAATATAATAAATAAGGTATCTTTGCAAGATATCTATATATTCATTGTGATAATAATAACTTGAAAATAAAAGAAGGAATTTTCTGACTAACAAAGAAATTAAAAAACATGGTTAATATATAAACATGTTTGAGATATTTTCAGAATATTTACTCTACTAATTTAAGTAAAATTTTAAGTTCAATAACTTAAACTTAAAAAAGAGAGTGATTGTATGATTCAGTTTGAAAAAGAAGATATAAAGAAAAAAAGGATCTTAAAAGCCTTTATTAAATCAGTTCGCCAGGTAATTAATGATCAGGGAATAGAAAATGTGACGATCCGTAAGGTTGCTAAAATTGCTGGTTATAACAGTGCTACAATATATAATTATTTTGATAATTTAAATCAGCTAATTTTTTTTGGTGCAATAAGCTTTTTAGATGACTATGTTCAAGCTATTCCATTTTATTTAAATAAAAGTGATGATGTTTTAGATCAATTTTTATTAATCTGGGAATGTTTTGCAAAAAACTCTTTTGAAAAACCGAATATTTTTTATGCAATATTTACTGAAAATATTGGGGATAATTCAGAAAATTTATTTAAGAAGTACTATCAACTTTTCCCAGAAGAGTTAGAAAATATACCAAAGAAATATATTCCGATGTTACTTGAATCAGAGCTTTCAAAAAGATGTTCAATACATATAAAACCCTGTATAGATGAAGGTTATTTTGACACAGAAGCAGCTGAAGAAGTAGATGAAAGAATAAGATTAATCTACCATGGAATGCTTTCTTTGATTGTCAATAATCGTCTTAATTATAATAAAAGCAAGGCAACAAAAACATTTATGAAATATGTTCGTAATATTGCAGAAAATAAAGTTATTGTATAATTTTAGTTTCAATATTAAGAAAATTAAATTTTTTCTAATAAATTGAAAGTTAAAAGTTGGAGGTGGTAAAAAGATAAAAAGAAGAAAATACTTGATAAAGGGGTGAATAATTCTATTTAAAACTTATCTTGTTTTTAATGGAGTCGATTATTGAGTAGTAGGGTAAAATAACAAGGAGTGATATAAGTGCAAAAATCCTGGTCAAGTAATAAGACTTTTTGGATTGCTTTTATCTTAACCGTACTTTTTGTATTATGGGGAATCTTTGGTATTTCAAGCTTAAAGGCAGCAGCAGACTGGTCATTTGCTTTTATTACACAGCAGTTAGGCTGGTCATTTATGCTGGGTGTAAGTATTTTTGTATTAGTAGCAATTTATCTTATGGTTAGTAAAGTCGGGGATATTAGATTGGGCGAACCAGATGAAGAGCCCAAATATACCCGTTTTGAATGGTTTTCAATGTTGTTTAGTGCAGGGATGGGTATTGGACTAGTTTTCTGGAGTGTATCAGAACCAATCTGGCATTATATTTGGCCTTCAACAGGTGCAGCAGCTAATGCTACTGCAGAAACAAGTGAAGCAGCTATTAATGCGATGAGGTTATCATTTTTCCACTGGGGAATTCATCCCTGGGCTATATATATTATTGTAGGTGGATCTTTGGCATACTTCTCTTACCATAAAGGACTACCAATGTTACTAAGTTCTACATTGGAACCTATTATTGGTGAAGAAAACCTTGATAAAGGTTGGGGAAGATTTGTAAATATTCTTGGTGTATATGCTACATTATTTGGTCTTGCAACTTCATTAGGATTAGGAGCAATGTCGATTGCGAGTGGACTAACTCATTTAAACATTATAGCGGAAGCTTCAGTGCCAATACAGGTAGGTATAATAGCAGTTGTAACAACCGGAGCCGTTATATCAACCATTACAGGTATTGATAAAGGTATTCGTTGGCTTAGTAAGGTAAATGTTTGGATAATGATTGTATTGATGGCATTTGTAGTAATCTTAGGACCGACACTATTTATCCTTAAATTATTTACAAATACATTAGGACAGTACTTACAACACATTGTTGAGATGTCATTTATGTCTGATGCAATAATGGATAATGCCTGGTTACCAGCCTGGACAATATTCTATTGGGCATGGTGGATTGCATGGGCACCATTTGTTGGTACATTTATTGCCCGTGTATCAAGAGGTAGAACAATCAGAGAATTTGTAATAGGTGCTTTATTTGTACCTGTTATTGTAAGTTTTGTTTGGTTTGCAATCTTTGGTGGATCAGGTATGTATACTGCATTAAATGGTGGTACAGAACTGGTTGAAGCTGTTCAACAAAGTGAGGCGGCTGGATTTTATGCAGCCTTAGCAGAACTACCGTTAGCTAAATTTCTAATCCTACTAGGAACACTTTCTGTTACAATCTTCTTTATCACATCATCTGACTCAGCAACATATGTTAACGGTATGTTGACTTCTCATGGTGACCCAAATCCTCCTAAAAACTTAAGAGTGCTTTGGGGTGTTGGAGAGGGAGCAATAGCTGCAATATTACTATTTAGCGGTGGTCTTGCTTCACTACAGACTGCCTCCGTTGTCAGCGGTTTCCCATTTATGATTGTAATGTTCTTTATGGTCTATTCATTACTTAAGTCCTTACTTGAAGAAAGAAAGTTAAAAGCACAAGGTAAGGGTAAGTTTGCTGATGAAACAGCATAGATAATAAAAAAATAGGGTATGTAGGCTGAGAGAGATCTCAGGCTCACCCTGTAATTTTTTTAAACTTTATATAATCATGATTATTTATTGAAATATGAGAAATTATGAATTATAAAAAGGAGGGAATAAATTGGCTGATTATGAAAAGATGGCTGATGCTGTAATAAAGGGTAATCAAGATCTAGTTAAAGAGTTAACTCAAGCTGCAGTTGATGAAGGAAGCAAGCCCAATGAAATTATTGAAAAGGGATTAATTAACGGAATGAATGTTGTTGGTAAAAGATTTAAAGCAGGTGATATGTTTGTACCTGAGGTATTAATGTCTGCTAAATCAATGAAGGGTGGTATGAATATAGTAAAACCACTACTAGTTGAAGGAGAAAGATCATCAGATGGTAAGGTTCTATTAGGAACTGTATCAGGTGACTTACATGATATAGGTAAAAACTTAGTAGGAATGATGATGGAAAGTGGTGGATTAGAGATAGTAAACTTAGGAACAGATATTTCACCAGAGGGCTTTGCAAAAGAAGTTAAAAAACATAAACCTGATCTATTAGGAATGAGTGCTCTTTTAACCACAACCATGTTATCGATGAGAGATACAATTGAGGTTTTAGAAGAAGAAGG
>JAIPEV010000056.1 GCA_021736965.1 Halanaerobiales bacterium
CTAAATAATAATTTAACTACAGAAAAAGAATTAAAGTTAAGTACTTAAAAATAAAAAATTAATAAATTCAGAATAAGGGCAAATTAAAATGTTTAACCCTAATTTTTGTTATGCCCGGCTTGTATTAAATCTATAGAGTGAAATTCCAAAATTTTAGAAGTAAAATAGAGATTTAGTTGAAGGCAAACTTCCAATCTGAGGTACAAAAAGTACATTTAAATCAGTGATATTGGGATCAGTTTGCATAAAAAATGATTATTTGATTGGATCAAAGATACAGCAGAAAAAATTATAACTGTGAAGATGAAGTTTATTATAGGCTCAAACAAAGCAAAGTGTGATTATTATAATATAGGTTACTAAAATAAATAACTTTATCTTTTTATACTGTGGTAAGATTAATAAGATGAACTAAGTTAATATGTGGTTTTTTACATTAGTAAGCTGACTCCTTATAAATAGAGTCAGCTCAATTAATTAATTAATTAATCATTACATAATTAACCAGATTCCTAAGACAATAAAACCTAAGGCCCAAATATAAAAGAAGATGACTGTTCCATTTTCCCCTAAAAAATTTTTAAACATTTCAATTTTTTTCATCTTCCAAATTTTTTCTGGTTTTTTAAAGGCAATAATGATAACTACAATTGCATAAACTAAAGCTAAAATACCTAACAATGCCATAGTATTCATATTACATTCACCTCCTTATTCTAAACCTTTCCTTATTTTTGGTGCTAAAAATAGATATACTACAGTACTTAAAATTAAAACCATACTGGAATAAAATAATATTTCTTTCCAGCTTCCAGTTTTTGATAGTACTGCATCATTACCTTTATAGGCCCAGTAAAATGGATTCCAGTAAAAAAACTTTTGCCATTTGTCAGCTAATAACTCAATAGCTAAAGCTCCAGCTATTAATGGTAAAAACAGTAATTTTATACTACCAGCTGCATTCATGATGTCGTCATTGTTTAGTCCTTGTATAAATCCTACAAGTAAACTCAGTAGTGTACTTACAAAAACTATCATAAGTAATTGAATTAAGTTTGTATCAGTAAATCCTGTAATAAAAATCAGTACTAGAGAACCAAATATTGCTAACAATAGACCTATTATACTTTTACCTAAAATAAATGTTTTCCGAGTAGTTGGGGTCAAGTTGATGGCACTAATGGTATTGTCAACCTTTTCCTCAACAATGTTAATAGCTATTAGCATTCCTCCTAAAATAGAAATAAAAAGTATAGCTGTATTGACCAGTTGTTTTTTTAATGGGGGGATAGTTCTTTTAAAGTCTTTAATCTCTACATTTGTATCTTCAATTTGTATATCTAATTGATAGAAAGAATTTAAGATCTTTGCAAATTCAATAACTCCTTTAGGTTCATTTCCTTGAGACATTATATAGTAATTTTCTTGATTTGGCAAAATGGCTACAATATCATCTCTTGCTTTAACTCTACTTTTAATATTATCAATATCTCCAAACAGCTCAACCTTTGCAAAATCTTTAAAGTATCTTACCTGTTCTGGGTTTTCTCCTTCTAGTAGTGCAAGATTAATGGTAGTATCATTAATTCCAGGTGTAAATAAATTTATAGCTATTGCAAAAAGTACCGGTATAACAAATATATAAAGAGATATAAAATCTTTTAGGTTTACTTTCAAATCTCTCTTAAAAATAGATATAATTCTTCTAAGCATTTTTTATACCTCCTTAAACAGTCAATGTTTTTTTATAACGTCTATTAGAAATAGCAAATAAGATTAATCCCACTACTAAAAATCCCAGTGAAACTTTCAATATATAATTTATATCCCCATTCTTTAAAAGAATTTCTTTAAAACCATATAGAATAGGATAAGATGGCAATATTTTAACCCATATTGGATCCCAACCTGGAATAATATAAGCTATATTTGGTATTATAATAACTAACATAAACAAATAAATCGTACCAAAAGCTTGCATAATATTATCATAAAAACTGGCAATCAATAGTCCCAGGGAGGAAGCAAAAAAACCTGTTGTTAAAAGAAGTAATAATAATAGTAAATAATTAGGTTGAGTTCCCATTATCGGTAATAGAACAATTAAACTTGATAATATACTTGTAACTAAAAGAACTCCAATTTTGCTTAATAAGTACTGCCATACTGAAGATGCTGTTACTGCATAGGCTTTAATGACTCCTTCTTGTTTATCCAAAAAGATATAGGCAGCAATAATAAACAATCCCATTAAAGCACCGTTAAAAGTTAAAACTATGGGTATAATATTTTCTCTATCTGTAAGGGTATCATAATCAGCTTCAAGTGGGCGAACATCCTGGTTTTCTAAAGCTTTTATTAAAGTATCAGTATCCTCTATATGGGAGATTAAATATAAATTTTTAAGTCGTTTAGATTCATAACCCTGTAAATAATATTCATATTCTAATTTATTATTTTTATTTAATTTAATAACTGCACCTAATTTACGGTTTTTATCTGCCAGTTTAATTAAATCATCTTTTTCATTTATAATATATATTTTTTTATCTTCAGTTTCATAAAACTTAGATTGAATAAGTTTATTGTCAACTTCAATTTCAACTTCTTCAAAACTACCATTGATGTCCATCTTTTTAATTTTCTGTAAATAGATTTTTTTATTCATCTCAGGTAAATTTAGATGAATATATTCTGTCTGTTTACTTTCAAAATTTTCAGGTACAGCAAATAAAAGTACTGCTAGTATTAGTAAAGCCATAAAAATTTCAATATAAAAATAAAATCCTCTAGAGGCAAGTTTGAGTTCCTTAATGAAACTAAACCATAATTTCATTTTATACTAGCCTCCTGCCTGTTACTTTAATAAATATTTCTTCAAGTGTAGCTTCTTTAGTATGCATAGTCTGGATCTCATGTTTTCCTATTAAATTTTGTAGTTTCTTTTTATCACTTTTTATAACTGTAGAAAAGGTTTCTTGAATTAAATTACCATTTTCAATATATTCCACTTCTACAAGTTTATCTCCATACTGAAGTTTTAAATTTTTAGGAGAATCAATAAGCTTAATTTCACCATCGATAATAAAAGCTACCCGGTTACATAATTCTTCAGCAATATACATATTATGAGTTGTCAAAAATATGGTAACACCTTTATCATTTTGTTCTTTTATAATATTTTTAATCTCTGAAGCAATAGCAGGATCTAATCCAGTAGTAGGTTCATCTAAAAACCAAAGTTCAGGATTATTAATCATAGATCTTGCGAAGGTTAATCTGTGTTTCATTCCTTTAGAAAAATCTCCTGTTTTCTTATTTTCTTTTCCTTTTAATCCCACAAGTCTTAATAATTCATCTGGGTTACGAGTTTTTACATCAAATAGTTTTCTATAAAACTCTAAGTTTTCTTTTGCTGTAAGTTTACTGTAAACATTAGATTGTTCGAAAGACATACCAATTTTGTTAAACATTTTAGGAATTATTTTTTTAATATCATAACCAGCAACTGAGACCTCTCCCTTTTGTAATTCTAATAATCCTGTTAAAATATTTTGAGTAGTAGATTTGCCTGCTCCAGATGGTCCTAAAAAACCAAAAATTTCACCTTTTGTTACTTCAAAACTTACATCTTTAACTGCATAATTGTCATCATTACTGTAGCTGTGATATAAATTTTTTACTTTAATCATATCTAACCTCCTGTTCTGAATGTAAAAAATATTTTTAAAAAACATTTAATATTTGTTAAATTTAATTATCATTTTTTAAAAAATATCTAACTTAGTAATTAGTATATTAGCGAGTCACTCTTTTTTAGTTTTTACATAGATCACTATCTTATATTTACCATTCTTTTAATATAAATATTTTATAAATAGATCTCCCAATAATTATCAAGAGAATAGTTAACAATTATTTGTTAACTTTATAAAAAAAGATTTAATTATTTAAGGTTTTATATCGTTAAAAACTTACCTTAAATTTTGTTTTTAATCTAGGTAGAGTTACTTCAATTTTTAGGATATAAATTATTAGATTTCATTTTATAATCATTCTTTATGTTTAATTTCTACCTTTCATCCTTTTAACCTTCTTATCAATATATTTTTTTATATTTGAATTTTAAAAGATTTTATTTAAGAAAATCATTTTGTTTTAAATTATCAAAGACAGTTATAGATATGATATAAGAAAAAACATAACAAATATGATGCTTTACATATCTTCTTATAGGTGTGGAATCAATTATATTAGCTGTATATTAACAAGTTAATTGTTCTTTTGTCATTGCAATATGATTTTCATTAGCTTCTTTATATAATATGATTATTTACTTTTTTTATTTTTTTTAAAGAGAGAACTATTTCCTGTTACATTAATATCACGTTTGTTATAACCATAAAAGCCAGTAACAATAAAAATTAGAGCAATAATAGTCAATGAAATTATTTTAAACCAATTCATATCTTCAACTGGCAGTTGTGGGATATTACCAAAGGGAGATAGTTTTTCCATCCACTGAGGGAACTGAAGTAATTTACCTAGATAGACTACAAAAAAGGAATAGACTAAAAAAAGCCAGGTTAAAACTGTTCCATTTGAATAAAATCCTAATAACAGGGTAGCTAATCCGATCATAATCCAAAGAGCTGGTAAATAGACTATACCTGCCTTAAAGATAGGAATAAAAGAAATAGGATCATCCATTACTGAAACTCCTGCAGACCACATTCCTACAGCAGCGAGTGAAAGAGTAACAAAGCTCATTGTAATTGAAATTATTAAAAAACTTAACAGTAATTTATTTCTTGGTACTACTCTTGCTAGCAGTTGTTCTACTCTGTTTTTCTTTTCTTCTTTTTTAAGTTTTAATATCATTAATAGGGATGGAATAGCACAAAAAATAGCAATAACTGACATTATAGTAGTAATAAATTGATCGGTCAGAGAAAATCCTTCTCCCATTATTATTAACTGTCTATACATATCATTACTTTCTATAAAAGAGCTGATATCTCCCATAACAGATCCATAAGAGGCGCCTAATATAAATATTCCAATTATCCAGGAAATAATAGCAGTTCGTTGTAGTCTTAATCCTAAGCTCAATGAATTATTTAGAAATATTGAAGCTTTTTTCCTGCCTGATCTTGCAGGAATAAATCCAGCTTCTAAATCACGAATAGAATTTAGATAGAAAGCAATTGCTAAAATAAAAAAGGATGTTATTAAAGTAATAATAATAGGCCACCAATTATTATTGGCATATATCTGAGTTCTAAGAATTAAACCCAGAGGTGAAAATAAAGAAAGTGTTTCATTTCCAACATCGCCAATAGCTCGGATAAGATAGGCTAATCCTAGAATGAAAAATGAAAATCCAATAGTACCTCGTGTACTTTCAGATAGTTGGACAAAGATGATAGTAACAGCAGTAAAAAATATCCCTACTACACCCAAGGCTGATCCATAGAGTAGTGAACCTTCAAACCCCATACTTTCAATACCGAGAACCCATAAACCGATACCTATTATTAATGAAAGTAATATATTGACCCCTATTGCAACAATAGTTGCAGAAGTAACATTAGACAATTTACCAACTGGAAGTGAACGGATAACTTCAATACGTCCGTTTTCTTCATCTTCTCTTGTATGCCGAGTAACAATAAAAATATTCATTATTGCTACAGCTATTGCGGTAAAAAGAAGCATTTGGCTGGCAAACATAACTCCGATTGTATAATTATCAAGTGAATATGCAGGTCCTAGCATTGCTACCATTGCAGGGTTTTGAACTGTTTCGGCCATTACTAATCTTTCTTTTTCAGTTGAAAATAATTGAGTATAAGCCGGTGCAATAATTAATGTAATTGTGGTTAAAACCAATAACCAGATTAAAATACGTATTCGATCTCTTCTTAGTATAAAACGAATAAGTTTTTCAGTTTGACTAAATTGGCGTCCTAAAATCATGAAACCCCTCCATTTCTCTTATAATGATGCATAAAGAGATTTTCTAATTTAGGTGGATTACTTTCTAAGTCTAAAATATCAAACTGGCTAATATACTTTATAACATTATTGATATTATCTTTATCTACTTGAAATGTATATGTATTATTATTCTTTTTAATATCATAAATCCCTTTAACTTGATCTAAAGCTGAAATTTCATCTTTAGTTTTGATACGGAAATTGATTCTTGTTAAATGGCGAAGATGATCTAAAGTACCAGATTCAATAATTTTACCCTGTCGGATTATACTTACCTTATCACATAGTTTTTCAACTTCGGATAAAATATGGCTGGAAAGAAAAATACTTTTACCTTTCTTTTTTATATCCATTACACATTCTTGAAATACTTTTTCCATTAAAGGATCCAAACCAGAAGTAGGTTCATCTAAAATATAAAGGTCAGCTTCTGCAGCAAAAGCAGCAATTAATGCTACCTTTTGCCTATTACCTTTTGAATAACTTCGACATTTTTTAGAAGGATCTAAATTAAACTTTTCTATAAGTTCTTCACGATGATTTTTATTGTCAGATCCTCTTAATCTTACAAAAAAATCAATAACTTCACCACCAGATAAATTAGGCCATAAACTAACTTCACCTGGTACATAGGCAATTTTTTTATGAATTTCAACAGCATTCTGCCATGCATCTTTACCAAAGACAGTAGCTTCACCCACATCGGGGTGTAATATGCCTAAAAGAATACGAATAGTTGTTGTCTTCCCTGCACCATTAGGACCAATAAAACCATAAACCTCACCACTATTTACCTCAAGATCAACACCATCTAAAGCAACTATATTCCCAAATTGTTTTTTTAAATTTGTTGTTTTTAAAATTGTCATTTATTAACTTTCCTCCTCTTCGTAATAAATTGTCTTTAATAAATTTAAAAAATCATAAAAATCGTCCCAGTATGGATCAAAATCAATCGAAGATAAGTTTTTATCTTTAAGGCTATCAACTAATTCCTTTTCATAGCCATCAAGAGACCATTGGATTAATTTATAAACTTTATTAGGAGGTAAATCTTTTCTAAATAATGATTCATCATTGTTCTCATATAACTTAGAAAAAACATTTTTTTTCAGGTTAGTCAGTTGTTTTATCTGTTCTTTAAACTTAATATCATCATTATTAATATATAGCGTCCCAAAAAAATTAAAGATATAAGGCTTTTTTATATAGGCTTTCATCTTCAGTTTACCTACTTTTTTATATTTTTCTATAAAATCATCTATATCTTGATCTATCTTATTTAAATATTCACTTAATATAAAATCTATTCCCTCTTCAATCAAATATTTAAAGAGCTCTTTTTTACTGTTAAAATAATAAAATAGAGTTCCCTTTCCAATACCAGCTTCTTTAATGATCTTATTTGTCGATGCGTATTTATAATTGTTTTTAGTAAATTCTTGATAAGCTGCCCTTAATATCTTATTCTGTTTTTCTAAAGACAGTTTTAAAAAGTTCTTATTAATAAACTTTCACCTCCTATACATTATTTTGTTTAGACCACCTTGGTCAAAACCAGTATATCATTATTGACTAAACTGGTCAATTACAAAACTTACATTATTACTATTAGATTTATAATAATATATATAAGTATTATTTTTGCCAAGGTTAAATCTAATAATCAGACAGTTTACAAGTATTATGGTTTTAATTAAGCTTCTATTTTATATGTTTTTTTAAAATGGCTTACATATGATTAGGTCTTGGTCACATAATTATAAAGTACAATATTATGAAAGTATAACTTTAGTTTAATGATATGTATTTAGATACCATAATAAACAACACCGGGTAACTTTTTAATAAGATTGTAGATTTGAAGTTTGTATGACAAGAGAAGTATTCTAAATTTATAAGATTATTAAAGTCTAGAGGGTTAAAATAGGCGATATTGATGAATAAAATCAGAGTATTAAGAATATTAGTAGGACACCTGTAATAATTATGGATTCAAAAAAAGTTTATTTTTATTACCAAAACGTTATATAATTAATATAAGGATAATATATTAAAATTTTACAAACAAATTATAGACTATAATCTATTTAATAAAAATTTTTTGATTAAAAAAAGAATATGATAATAGTTTATGTTTTAAAATCCTAATGTTTGGTTTTTTTAGATTAAGTTACTAGTATGGCTTATATAAATTTTACGTTTTATATTCCTATGAAAAATAACTGGTCAAATATGTAGCCTATAGAACTTATGATAACATTAATTATTTGATAATTATGCTGTGAACTAATATTACCAAAAATATTTTTAATGGTTTCGCTTACAAAAAAGTTGTAATTCATTTTGAAAAGAAATTATAATGTTTTAGGAAACCAGATAAAAATTTAGTTTATAAAAATAATTTATTTTGATTATAAAATTTAAAATAAGGAGATAAATAATGAAAAAACAAACTGCTTTATTTTGGTTGAAAATAACATTAATAATATATATTTTAGCAACAATATTTGTTGCAAGTTTAAACTACGGTATGCAAAATATTGTATCACCAAAACAAGCTAAAGTAATACATCAAATATATAAAATATTTGAAAATGAATTTAAGATAAGCTTGATTTTAATCTGTTCTTTTTTAAGTTGGCAGGTCTTAAAAAAACAAAAAAATAATAAATTACAGAAAATAAATTTAATTGCATTTTCAACGACTGCTTTATTTATACATGGTATTATACCTTGGTTATTAAATAACCGTGAATTATACTACTTTTTTATGCCGCTTCCCTGGTCAAGTCTGGGACTTCAATTATTGGATAGTACTTCTACATATTATACACAGCAACTTAATTTGTGGGGAGTTAGTGGAATATTCATTGCGGTTGTTTTCTTTTTAATATCAAATGGTGTAGTTTTATTAGGAACTTTAATGATCGGTAGGCGTTGGCAGTGTTCTTATCTTTGTATGTTAAATGGGTTTGTTTCAGAAATTTGGTCTAAAGTCTTTCCTATATTTGGCAAAAAGAAGAAAATAAGTAGTAATTTGCTTAAGTTTTTAAATGTATTTCGTTGGATTATGTTAGGACTTTCATTAATTTTAACAACTTGGTGGTTATTTCGTATATTTGGTATACCAATCAAAGGTAGTAAAGAATTTATAAGTGAGTTTGAGGTTATAAAATATCTTTCTCTTGAGTTATTAATGATGATGTTTTTATGGATTATCTGGACAGGTAGAGGTTATTGTTATTATTGTCCTCTAGGGGCTTTTTTGTCTTTAATCAGTAAAGTAATCGGCCAAAAAATTAAAACAGACAATACTCACTGTATTAATTGTAATCAATGTACACAAAGATGCCCGATGTCTATAGATATAGCAAAAGCTGCTAGCAAAGGTAAAGCAGTTAATAATTTGAGATGTGTAGGCTGTGGTCACTGTATTGATATCTGTCCGACCAGGACTTTAAGCTATGAAACCCATTTCATAAAATGGTGGAGAACGAAATTTAATCATCCAATAGTGAAAAAAGATTAACTAATAAAAATAAAATAGGGAGGTATAATTAATGAATCATCAAAAAATGTTAAAGGATTTTAAAAAAAGATTCAAGATATCTTTAATTATTATGGCACCAATTCTAGTACTTTCACCCATGCTTCAGGCATTTTTTGGCTACAGTATTGATTTTACAGGTAGTGAATACCTTTTA